>CAYRLM010000011.1:0-23485 GCA_964425035.1 uncultured Ruminococcus sp. | reverse complement strand
GAGCTAAGGCGTGCATCAATGCCGGCTTCTCCTCAATCATGTTCGACGGCTCTCACTATCCGATTGAAGAAAATATCGCAAAGACCACCGCTCTGGTAAACACCTGCGATATCCTCGGCATTTCTCTTGAGGCTGAGGTAGGTTCTATCGGCGGCGAAGAGGACGGCGTTATCGGCATGGGCGAGTGCGCTGATCCCAAGGAGTGCAAGCAGGTAGCTGACTTAGGCGTAACAATGCTGGCTGCCGGTATCGGTAACATTCACGGCAAGTATCCCGCTAACTGGCCCGGTCTGTCCTTTGAAACACTGGCTAAGATCAAGGAAGAGGTAGGCGATATGCCACTGGTTCTTCACGGCGGTACAGGCATTCCCGACGATATGATCAAGAAAGCTATTTCTCTCGGAGTTGCTAAGATCAACGTAAACACCGAGTGCCAGCTGGTATTCCAGGAAGCGACGAGAAAATACATCGAAGAGGGCAAGGATCAGCAGGGCAAGGGCTTCGACCCCAGAAAGCTTCTCGCTCCCGGCTTCGAGGCTATCAAGGCTAAGGTCAAGGAGAAGATGGAACTGTTCGGTTCTGTCGGCAAGGCTTGATTTTTGTAATCATTATGAATGCGCTGTCAAAAATGACAGCGCATTTTTATGTATAACAGCAAATACATAAAAGTTTAATTTTACGCAATATATTCTAAATAAACAAAACACACATGAAAAATTTGTCACAGACATGGCAAAAAAATTAGAAAACCTACTTGAATTTTTACAGCATCTGTGATATAGTATATGTAAGCAATATTTGTGCGTCAGCATCGAAGTGCTCGGCAGGGCAGGCTCTGTGTTGTACGGCAGTATTCAGCAAACAAATCGGAGGACATATCATAATGAGAATTCTTTATGCTGCAAGTGAAGCGCGTCCCTTTGCTGCATCAGGCGGACTTGCCGATGTAGCCGGTTCCCTTCCTAAGGCTCTCTGTGCCGCAGGGCAGGAGGCTTGTGTCGTAATGCCGTATTATGTCAATACGTTCAAGCCCGAGCAAAAGGAAAAGATGAATTACATAACAAATTTCTCCGTGCCTGTTGGCTGGAGAAGTCAGTATTGCGGTCTTTTCTCGCAGGTAGTTGACGGCGTCACCTATTTCTTTATTGATAACGAATATTACTTCAAGCGTGATAACGGTCTGTACGGATATTTCGACGACGCTGAACGGTATGTCTTTTTCAGCCGCGCGGTTCTTGAAATGCTGAAATATATCCAGTTCAAGCCGCAGGTCATAAACTCCAATGACTGGCAGTGTGCGCTGATACCGGTTTATTATGATTTGTTCTATCGCAATGCCGGCGGCTGCTATGATAATATAAAGAATGTGTTCACTATTCACAATATCGGATATCAGGGACAGTACGGTCTTGACCTGGTAAGGGATATTGTAGGAATACCTCCCCACAAGGTCAATATCATTGAATACGATCGTGACATCAATTTCATGAAGGGCGCTATCGAAGTCGCTGATAAGGTTACGACAGTATCTCCCACCTATGCGAAGGAAATTCTTGATCCGTGGTATTCTCACGGTCTGGATAGAATTCTTGTCCAGAAGCAGTACAAGACTTGCGGCTTCCTGAACGGAATTGACACAGATATGTATAATCCGGAAACGGATAAAGCGATTGCCGCTAATTTCAGCACAAAGGATCATAAGGGTAAGGCTGCGTGCAAGAGCGCTATCTTTGATGAATTTGGTATGCCTGAGTATAAGATACCGCTGCTTTCAATGATCTCCAGATTTGCCGACCACAAGGGCTTTGACCTTGTTAGGGCAGTATTTGACGATATCATCGCAACGGATATGCAGGTTGTTATTCTGGGTTCGGGCGAGAGCCAGTACGAGGAGTTCTTCCAGAATATGCACTGGCGTTATCCCGATAAGGTAGGCTTTTATCGTGGCTTTAATCCCAGCCTTGCAAAAAGACTGTATGCCGGCTCCGATATGTTCCTGATGCCCTCAAAGAGCGAGCCGTGCGGTCTTGCTCAGATGATTGCCGCTCGTTACGGCACTGTACCGATAGTTAGAGCAACAGGCGGTCTTAAGGACAGCATAATCGACTATGGCGACAACGGTATCGGCTTCACTTTCCAGAGTTATAACGCACATGACATGTTGGGCGCAATTCAGCGCGCTAAGTCTACTTATGACAACAGAATGGCATGGGGCAAGCTTGTTACCCGTGCAATGAAGGCAGATTTCAGTTGGGCGCAGTCCGCAAAGCTGTATATCGGTCTTTACAAGGAGCTTTGCGGCGAATAATTGGTCAAAGAATATCAGACAAAAATTCCCGGAGAAATTCTGATTTGCTCTGTCATTTAGACTGACTAAAAACAAAAATTTTTATTCCACCCTGCTGTGCGGCAGGGTGGAATTTTTTACCTCGCTTCTTGGCATAGAAATAATCCCCTCTTTGCAGCCTTGAACTTTTTGTTTTTCAAGCGTCTGCTCTAAGGGGATTATGTTATTCGGTTAAAAGGGAAGCGTCAGATATTCTCGTTCAAATGCTGAAGGAGCTGACCAATCTGCGGCTTCGAGAACTGTGCATTCGCACCAACGCTCTCGCCCTTTAAGCGCATCTGGTCGTTGATAAGCGATGAGAACAGGTAAACAGGTATAACCTTTAATACCTCGTCGTCCTTTATCATCTTTGTCAGATGATGACCGTCCATCTTTGGCATCTCTATATCGCTTATTACGCAGGATATCTCCTTGAGGATATTTTCGCCGAGATCTTTGTGCGAATTTACATAGTCCCATGCGTCCTTGCCGTTGTCAAAATGTACTACATTCTTATAGCCGGCATCGTGCAGGGTATTGACGATAAGAGTGTTCAGGAAGGGGGAATCCTCCGCAATGACTATGTGCTTTGTGGATTTGTCGCTGTTATTGGTGATGGTAAGCCCCGTGGTATCAAACGCAGCGGTAGGATCCATATCGGAAACAATCTTCTCAAAGTCAAGGATAAGCACAATACGATCCTTGAACTTAGCTATTCCCGTTGCAATATTATTCATCTTATCTCCGGATATTGCCGGCGGCTTCTCGATATCTTCCCACGAAATTCTCTGAATGCCCTTGACGGAAGAAACATGAAATCCGACATCTTTTGTGTTGAAATGACAGATTATCAGCAGATCATGCTCAGGGTCAGGACTTTCCTTGGAAAGAATTGTGTGAAGGTTGATCACAGATATTACCTTATCTCTTGGGGTGAAAACGCCCTCAAATGCCGGGTGCGAGTCAGGAACGGGCACCATGGGCTGGTAATTCATTATCTCGGTAACTTTCGCAATGTTGATGCCGAAGCTCTGTGTTCCCACCATGAACTCAAGCACCTCAAGCTCGTTTGTACCGCTCTCTAAGAGTATATTGCTTTCCATGCTTAATCTCCTTTGTCATTGATTTGGGAATTTCTCCTTATATTATACAACAATCTCACGAAAAAATCAATAGTTTTTGTGAAAATATAGGCAAAAATCCTCATTAATATTTAGGACGCAGGTCAGCACGGCGCTTTGCGACCTTCTTAATCCACACAAAAACAAGCACGAGCAATGCCAGAAGAACCACCAGACGTATTATCAGCGACCAGATATCAAACGGAGCGATTGTAAGCGAATACACTCTGCCAATTCCGTCACGGAAATAAAGAGATCCGTTTGCCGATGCGCAGAAAGCGCCGCCGTTATAGTTTTCCATCTGCGCCAGTATGGAGAATGTCGGCTCTGAGCTGTCGTCCATATCAAGAATGCTGTAAACCGCCCATTTGTCGTCGCGGGGCGCAACGGTGTAAATATAAGGCCCGCTGCCATAATTCACCTTTGGAGTGCAGCCGCCCTTTATATCGCTGATGATATATGTCACCTGCATATTTAGGTTATCAAGAATATAAAAACCGTCGGCGGTGGAAACGTAAAGTCTGCCGTTCCACGATACGGGAGAAGAGGGCAGGGAACCGATTTTGCAAAATGTCAGCGTGTCATCCTCCAAAGTTCCGTCAGAGTTGAGGCGAAGCTTTCCGGCATATCCGTCTGCGGTGCTGAAAAATACCGCATACTCGGTAGCAAAGGGCGAACCTGTGATTTCCTTTCCCACCGATATCTCATGAAATTCATCAGACTTATAATCATGTGTGAAAATACTGCTTCCGCAGGCAAATATGATATTATCGCCCTGTACCGCAGCTGCGGAAGGTTTTTCGTCTGCCTTGCAGCTCCATATCGTATCGAGTTCGTCCGCGGAAAGGTCGATACATACAAATTCGTAGCCGTCGTCCCGCTGAACGGCGGTATATCCCATGCTGTCTATAATTGCACAATCCGCAGAGATAATCCCGTCAAAAGTCCTGTAAGCTTTTACGGATAAGCTTTCGGCATCGATAAGAGCAACGCCGTCAGCCGTCGGCTGGAGCAGGGTATCTCCGAGCAATGCCCCGGCGTATTCTTCGGAGCAGCTTACGGGAAGCTCAACTCTGTTTTCTTCCTCCCCGGTGGCTTCTTTCAGCGCAATTACGGCGTTTTCCTGCGGAAGAAGCAGCTTGTCGCCATAGGCAAGCGGTATTCCGCAGCCCTCTCGCTGAATATCGCCGCCCCATTGTATCTGTGTGTATTTGTTGCTGTAAGGAGCGGCGGAAGCGGTAATAAACCGCTGCTCTCCGCTGAACCCGGCGCTCTCCGCAGCCGCCGTAATTCCCGTAAATAAAACCGCAGCAGCCGCTGCCGCTGTAAAAATATGCTTTTTCGTAAAATCACCTCATAAATAAATTGCCTTGTTCTGACCGAAAGAGTATAGCGCAAGACATACCTCACCGTTCCTGCATTCGGGCATAAGCATAGGGAGAATTCTCTTGTACAGCGCAAGCTGCTTTTGGTATGACGGAAGCTCCTTTTCAAGACCGCCTGCGCTGTCGCTCTTGTAATCCACGACAACAGCCCTGCCGTCCTTTATGAACAGCATATCCACACGTCCCTGCAATATCGTGGTTCCCTCAGAGCCGGGGAAAAGCTCCCCTGCCGGAAGCTCCGCAAATATCTCGTATTCTCGCTCCAGCCGCTGTGCCGTTAGCATATCCCGCCCGATACCGCCGAGGAAAAAGCTTGTGATACGCCGCACCATGTCCTGTTTTCTTCCGCTGTTCAGGCAGAATATCTCCTCGGGACGCAGCTTTTCCTTCTCGGTGAGCATATCAACGGCATTCTCTACTGCGGCAGCCATATCCTCGTCAGAGTAATCTGCACGCAGTGTTTCCAGCGGAAACAGTTCCATAATATGGTGGTAGGTGTTTCCGACAAGTATTCCGTTCACATGTGTGCCGGCTCTTTCCGGAGTAAGGAACACGGGTTTTGTCAGCGTTATCTCCTCGTTATTTTCGGCAGGCTCGTCCATATGCGCAAGCTCGGTCACGCTAAAACGGCTGTGAAGCTGTGTTTCCTGTTCATGGGGATACTTTTCTGCCATAAGTCTGCACAGCTTTTCCGCAGCGTCAAGGTCGGCAGCGCCATCCTGCGGCAGCTTTGCCTCCGCAAGCTCCGGTTCGGGGAGCCTCTCGTTCACAAAGCTTATTCTTACGCCGGGTATTTCCGTTTCCACAGGCTTTCCGACAGTGGGAACACCCGTTGCGTAGCGCAGCATTGAACATAATATCCACTTTATATGCGAATTGCCTGAAAGCGCAAATTCAGGCGTGAAGCTGTCGGTCACGCACTCCGACGCGGATTTTTCCGAGCATTGCCCAATAAGTATAAGCTTTTCCCTCGCACGGGTCATCGCCACATACAACAGCCGAAGTTCGTCGCCGAGCTGTGCGCAGCTGACAGAAGCCTGCGCCCCGTTGAAGCTGACCGTCGGAACTCTCAGCCGCTGATTTATCAGCGTATTTTTCAGCCCGATACCCGTTCTGCGGTCTATAACAATGCTTGAAGCCTTTTCGTCATGAAGCGCCGTGCCAAGTCCCGCAAGAATAACAATCGGCATTTCAAGACCCTTTGAGGCATGGAAAGTCATTATTTTTACCGCGTCTGCCGCTTCCTGAGGGATTACCGCCTCTTCAAGCTGCCCGGAATTATCCCGAACTGCGTCTGTATAGCGCAGAAAATCATTGAGCGTGCCGCCGCCCGAGCTTTCAAAGTCAGCGGTGTATTTCAGCAGAAGCCGTATATTCGCAAGCTTGCGGTCGCCGCGCTCATAGGTGGAGATTACCGAAAAGAAATCTGTGTCGTCGTATATTCTGCGTATCAGCCTTTCCACGGAATTGTTTGCCGCAAATGTTCTGAATACGCTGAGATCCTCGGCGAAGCTTTCGCATTTTCTGTCATTCCTGCGGCTGAACCCTGCGCTTTTCAGCTTTGATAATACCGCACACGCCTCCTCGGAAAGCTCCGGCTGCGCAAGACTGCTGCCTCCCGCAAATGCGATACAGCAGAATAAGGACTGTTTGGCAAAGCTGTCATAAAGCGGTTTCATATCAATTCCGCATTCATCGGGCTCGCCGATGTCATAGCCCAGAACGCCCAGCCGTGCCAGAGAAATTTCCTCGGCGGTCATGCCGTAAAGCGGTGACATTATCACCGACAGAAGCTCCTCGTCACGCTGAGGATTGTCAATTACCTTGAGATAGCTGAGAATAAGATTAATTTCATCTGCGGAAAGATAGCCGCTGCCGCCGCTTGCCGCAACGGGAATGCCCAGCTTTTCCAGTTCCGAGCGATAGTCGGCAAAGTGCGACCTGCTGCGCAGAAGTATTGCAAAATCCCCCCAGCTGCACGGTCTTATAGACGTGCCGTCCTGTCTGACAGGAAATCTCTCTGCTGCAAGCCTGCGAATGAGCGCTGCGGTAAATCTGGCTTCTGCAACGGGATTTGTCGCTTCAAGCACCAGCTCGTCGGACTGTTCCTCTTCATTGGCGGAACTTTCGGGCTTTTCACGGGCAGGGAAGTCCAACAGATACATTTCGGTGGAATAATCTGCGTCGGATTCGGGGTAAGCCGCCCCCTGTGCCAGCTGATTATTGTCGGAATAATCCACCTCGCCGTATTTTTGCGTCATTACTCCCTCAAACATTGCATTGACCGTATCGATAACGCCCCTGCGGCTGCGGAAATTCCTGTTGAGCGGCAGCTTTTCATAGCCGCTCCCGGGCATACAGCAGTGCGCCATTATTTCGGGATTTCCGCCTCGGAAGGCATATATGGACTGCTTGATATCTCCGACAAAGAACAGGTTTTTCTGCTCCCTTGATATCAGTCGGAATATCTCGTATTGCAGGTCGTTAGTATCCTGAAATTCGTCAAGAATAATGCACTGATAGCGCTGCGCCAGTTCTTCCCGCAGACCGCAGCTATTGTCACGCAGCTTGTTCAGCAGCATTCTCTCGCAGTCAGAGAAATCCACCACTCCCGCTTTTCTCTTGAGCGCTGTAAATTCCTGCTGCAATTTCCGTACAAGCATGATGAGCGCCGTGACCGCACGCTGCTGCGGAACAAGTTCGTTTTGTACTATTTCCGCGGAATAGCCGCAGCCCTCTCGTATATCTGCGCAGTATTTCTGAATGCGCTTTCTTATCTGATCCACATCTGCTTTAAGCTGCTTGTAGGCAGGGTTATTTCTGGGAATGCCGCTTCTGCTGAACGTGCCGAATGTGATCTCCGTACATTTTTCGTTGAAGCGGTCAAAATCGGCGATCACAGGCTCTTTTCCATCGGGAAAAGCCTTGGAAAATGCTTCCAGAATGCAATTTACAGCGATTTCGTCCACGGAAAACACCGCCGTAAAGCGGTCGATAAAATCTGCGTCTGCATTCTCGCACATCGACCTGTATTTCCCCAAGCATGCGGACAGCAGTCTGCACTGTCGGCGCAGGTCGCTGACTATAACCGGAAGAAAGCGCTTTTCCATTTTCTCCATGCTGCCGAATACACTGGCACACCCGTCCAGCCATTCTTCGCTGTCCGCAAGCGAGGAAGCCTTGAGATACACCGCTGTGACAGCTTCACGGAGCTTAGTATCGGTACTGAAAGAGAACGATTTATGAAGAAGCTCCCTTGCATTTTCGCCCAGCGTTTCCTTTTCTTCTTCGGAATACGCTCCGCCGAAGTCCGAATATACGCCGATAAAATCCTGCGCAAACCGCTCGGAGTAGAAATATTCCATGGTGTTGTCGAGAGCGTTGCGGCGCATGATAAGCCCCTTGCTTTCCTCAACGATTGTGAAATTCACAGGCAGGTCGAAAAGCTCCGTATTTTCCTTCAGCACGCCAAGACAGAAAGAATTTATCGTGCTGATAACAGAACTGCGGAACTTTATAAGCTGCTCCCTCGAAACGGAATTATCCTCGCGGCTGCGAGAGGCTTCGTCTATCGCCCTTGTCATGCGTGTGCGAAATTCGTCGGCGGCATTTCTCGTGAAAGTGAGTATTGCAAATTTGTCTGCACTGACCGGAGCAACGTCATGCTCAGGGTCGCCCTTTATCAGCCGCACCACACGTTCTACGAGAAGCGCCGTCTTTCCGCTTCCCGCCGCCGCAGTTACGCATGCGGAGCGGTCAGACGGAAAGCCTATCGCCGCCTCCTGTTCATCTGTCCATGTAATAGCCTTGCTCATATATCAATGTTCTCCTGTCCTCAGGTAAGACTTCCGATAAATTCGTTGTCATCGTCCGCTTTTGCTTTTTTGCGGGTGCGCTTAACGGGCTTTTCTTTCGGCATGTCCGAAGCTGCTGCTTCCGGCTGCTCCTGCTCGTCGGTTCCGACGGTGCCGAGCTTTCTTTCGGTCACGCCCTCGTCAACTATAACTCCTCGGCTGTCACGATTTCCGCACACGCCCTTGTATCGACAGTACAGACAGGATTTCTGCTGACCTGCTTTTCCCTCCTCGGTGTATATGGTGGGAACAGCCTGTATGTCGCCGCTGTACAGTCTGCGCAGCACGTTCTCCGTTTGTGAAAGTATTTCGTCCCGCAGCTTTCGGAACTGCGCCGGAGTGGGTTGTGCGTCCTCCCTTGGGTTCAGCTTTTTCTTGCTTATCTCATCTCCAGAGTTGAGTATAAGGCTTGCGTAGCGCTCCGCAAACCGTTCCATCTCGGCTTTTGTTTCGTCGTCTTTAACGCACATTCCGCTGGGGTAATGTCCTTTGGTGAGCAGCGCCAGAAGTCCTGCCGGAGTGCTTGAAGCGTCGGTCATTCTTGCGGTGAGATAGCTCACACCGCCGGGAGATATCTGCGGATTTGCGTCGCACAGCGCTATAAGATAGATAAGCATCTGCGTGTTTACCCCGTAAAGCGCATTTGAAAGCTTGAATGCATGTCCGCCTGTCTTGTAATCCACAATGCGTATATACTCGCTGCCGCCCTCGCTGCGGAACATATCGGCCCGATCCACAATTCCGGTTATAGCCACGGTTATGCGGTCGTCAAGCTTTATCTTAAGCGGTGCGACAGAGATTTGCTTCGTTTTCAGCGGCAGCGGCTCCGTATGTTCCCGAATATCTTCAAGCGTCAGCTGATATCCGTTGGTTTCTTCGTTAATTTTAGGCAGTTCAGCATTGTTTCCGTCCTTGAATTCCAGCTCAAACAATACCGGACGGTAATTGCGGCTGCCGAATTCCTTCTGGAGTATTATCAGAAGATCTGCGCAGCTTACCGCCAGACCGTTGTACATATAGTTGAACGAAAGAGTGCGGTTTGCGCTGCCGCCCATATTCTCGTCCGCATATTCATGCAAAAGTGCGGCGGAGCTTTCCGTAAGCTGTTCACGGGTAAGTCTGAAAAATTCCTGCATTTTGGTGCAGTATTCCGACAGCGTTTTCTCAAGGACATAATGCACCGCATCTCCGACTTCGGAGTTTGCGGCGTTGAGAGTGCGGCGTTCCCTAAGCTTCAGACCATATTTGCAAAAATATTCAAACCTGCATTTGTTCAGTCCTTCAAGCTTTGTCGCAGATACTCTGTTCGACCTAAACAGCCTTGCGGCGGTTTCCGGCGATAATCTGTGGCGATAAGCGGACGGGCGCTCCAGAACAAGCCTTTCAAGCCGCTGCGCATACTGCCCGTCGCCTGAAAGCTCCAGCGCCTTTTTAAGAGTGCTGCGCCTGCCGGAGTTTTTGTCGCCGAAAAGAGAAGCGTATCTTGCCCGCAGCGCATTGCGGGTGCTGCAATAGAAGCTGTCGCCGAAGCTGCTTTCATCTCCCGCATATTCCTCATGAAGCTGCGGAAACAGCTCCAACAGGTCTGTTATGATATCAGAGCGTGTAAGTGTGTCGCAGGAGGTGCTGAGTGAAGGGTAGGTGAGATACAGACGGTCAGTTGCAAGGGTCATCGCACGGTAAGCCTGATATCGGTCGTAGTGATAGCGTTCCTCACGCTTCATGCTGATTTTTATATCGCTTTCGCCGAGCAGTTCCGCCTCATAGTCTGAAAACAGTCCGCAGCCGGAGCTTACGTCAGGAAACATTCCGTAGCATGCTCCCGCAATGAATGCCACTTTGATATTATCCGCACGGGTTCTCCCGGTGTCACCGAGAATTACGCAGTCAACCAGCTGCGGCGGCTTTGCAAGCTCTGCCTGCGAACAGATATCTCGGAAAAGCGAGTAATAATCCCCCGGAGAGATTTCCTCGCTGGAAAGCGCCGAGTGTATCGCCTCGAAAATCCCAACCAGAATATTCCACAGCGCCGTGCAGCTTTCCTCGGAGGAAAGCACCGCATGCTCTATTCCCGCCTCAGTGAAAAGAAAGCCGCAAATTCGCTCGCTGAGCCATGAACCCGTACATTCATGCGCTTTGGATTTTTCACGGATCTCATCACGCAAAAGCATAACCGGTACAACTGCGGCTTTGCGCACCTGCTCTGCACGCTCCGCCTGAGCGCAGTCCTCACGGCTCATCTTGTCGGTGGTGAACTCCGATTGTAGCTGATCCCCGTGAAGCTGCCACCGGAAAATATACCCGTCAAAGCTGTCAATATCCGCAAATGACAGGGTGCGGAAATTCCCGTCACCGTCCTTCACACGCAGAAAGCTGCTGCGCACATAGCTCAGGAGGTTTTCGGCGCTGGGCTCGTCCAGCGCTTTAAGCAGCGATAATATAAGGTTTGTGAGCGGCGCATTGAGAATGACCTCGGGAATATCACAGAACAGAGGTATACCGTATTTCGCAAATGCGCTTTCCGCAGGAGTGCGGTGATCCGCAGGGGTAGAGCAGAGAACCGCAATCTCGCTGTAACGGTAGCCCTCCTCATTCACCAGACGCTTTATTTCCGCAGCAATAAAATCCATCTCGGCGTACATATCGTCCGCCCGTATTATCCGCACGGCACTCATGTCGGCTTCGGGGTCGGGGGTATTGCTCCAGAGAAGCTCCGAGGCTCTGACAATGCCGGGCGCCATACGGCGGTCGTTGCCGCATATCGGTTCGGGAAGTCCTTCCCCTCCGGAAAGCCTGTCAATATCCGCCATAATTGTGCGGAAAATATCACGGCTGTCGTTTTTGTCGCATACGAACGCAAAGCACGCATATTCGGCACGCTCCGCAGCGGCTTTCAGCAGCATTAGCTGGCTTCCCGAGAATGAATTGAAGCCGTCTACGAAAACATGCTTGCCCGAATACCAGTTATATCTCACCGCAAGGTCGGCGGCACGCATAGTGATATCCAGCTTGTCGGTATAGGAGGCGGACAGCATCTGGTCATATTCCGTGTACAGCGAACTGATATCTCGCAGCTTTGCCAGCAGCGCAGGGCTTTCCACGGGAGGAGTATCCGCTCTCAGCCGTTCTGCAAGGGCGGCGCAGTCTATCCCGGCGGTCTTGAACAGGGAAACGGTCTTTACCATTCCGGGAGCGAAGCCCGGCTTGCGGGATATCCTGCCGAGAGCGGTCAGTTCAACATCACGGCTGCGTACCGCACGGTACATTATTACGCTTTTGGTTATGTCGTCGGCAGGCGGCTTCTCAGTGCTGTATTTGGTCACAATTTCGTCGGAAATACGGGCAATCGTGCGTACTCTTATCATCTGGAAAAGCTCTGTCCGCCCTGCCTGTGCGCATTTGCGGAACAACGCTCTCTCTGTTTCAAACACAAACTGGTCAGGTACGATGAGAACGGCTTCACAGCCGTTTTCCGCTGTTTTGATTATCCTGCCGTAAAGCTCTCCGGTAACGTCCGCACATGCTCTCCCGGTGATTATCTCAGTCATGCTGTACCTCCCTGTTCACTGAATAAATATATCTGCGTCCCTGCGTTCCTGTCTGCACGATAAGTCCGGCAGCCCTCAGCACTTCAAGACGCAGCGAGGAGGCAGGCTCTTTCGCTATTCGGCAGAAATCCGCTTTTGTGAACTCCTCCGGCAGTCCCTCCGGCAGAAAAACACGCAAGCCGCCGGGAAGCGGCATTCTTATCTCTTCGATAAGCTCCAGAGGAATTTTTGTCAGCTGCGACCTGCGGCGTACTCTTTTGCTGCGCATATCGGGTATTTTATCGCCGGGATATGATATGCGCCGTTCCGTTTTCAGCTTGGCAACGATTATCGTAATGCGGTCGTCCGACAGGAAGCTGCGTATAGAATACAGCTCCTCAAAAAGCGCCAGCCGCCGAAACATATTTTTGAACGGCATTTCGTCCAGCAACTCTCCTGTGTCGGAATTTATATATACGTTTCTCGTCATTACCTCCATGGGGTGAACAATAGTGACCTGCGAGGTCTGAGTAAACGCCTCCAGCTTCTCCCTGAGGGCATAAAGATGTCTGGTCTGTATTTCAAAAATTCCGTCCTCGTTCACAGCGTCCGCAAAATATTTCCCTATGCGTATTTCCTGATCGTCGGAATAAGGCGAATAGTAATTTTTCAGCACCGCATGTATAAGCTTCTCATTCTGTGTTCCGACCGAGCCGTGCATACCGCGCACCCTTGTCATGGCGGCACTCAGCGCCTGCGAAAATCTCTCGCTGTCCGTGAGCGTCCGGGTTTGTGTGCGGATTTGCGGCAATGTAATTCCGCTGTCCTCTGCGACGTAAAGTGCGACTGCGTCCTCATCGTTAGACCCTATGACCTTATCTGCCGCCGCCCTAAGCTCTTCACAGGCGTTCGCAACCGCAATTCCGATATCCGCTGCTCCAATCATTGACATATCATTGTTGTTGTCGCCGAAGCATACCAATCTGTCGGCATGAGTAAGCTCCATTACCTGTAAAAGAGCGCTTGCTTTGCTGGCATTTCTGCTGAATATCTCATACCATATCTCGTTCTTGTTATATGTATCCGGCATGAAATTCACCGCAAACCCGTTTTCACGGCTGAACACTCCGTCAAGCTCCGCAATATCCGTTTTCGGGTCAAGCAGCGTGAAATAAAACACACGCCCCCTAAAAAGCTCTTCACGGGTGCCGACAGGGCGCAGCCGCACATCTCCCCGACGTGCGCTGACATATCCGTAAACGTCCTCCAGTCTGTCCTCAAGATAGCTTACACGTTCTCTTCCGTCAATATAGGAATATACAAGAGGCGCAAGACCGTTCCTGTTGAAATAATCCACTGCAAGCTTCAGGGAAGAAGCGGGAAAGATATTCTCAACGATATGTCTGCCGTCCTTGGGGTCAACGACAAAAACCCCGTTGAATGTAACAGCGGGGCAGTTGAGCCGAAGTTTTTTCAGCAGGGGAGAGGCGCTGGAATAGGAACGTGCCGTTGCGAAGGTAAAAAGAACTCCGCTGTCGGTCAGCCTGTTCAGAAGTTCAGCGCTCTTATCTGAAATGCTCTTGTCGGAACGCAGCAGCGTTCCGTCAAGGTCAGTGGCATAAAGGGTCATTATGTTTCTCCATAAACCGGGTTACATGTCACGGTGCGGATCTACGAAGCGGTGGCTCAGCATGTACTCCCTGAGTTCTGCCATAGTTGGAAGTCCGGCGTTGTCGCTGGCGTTCTGTATCTGCATGCTGCCTACGGCATTTGCACGGAACACAGCCTCGCCGAGCGGTATCTCTTCACATATTCCGCTGATAAGTCCTGCGGCAAAGCCGTCACCTGCCCCGGCAGTATCAACAACGGCGTCTGCGCGGAAGGTCGGCGCAACGCCGCTTTCCACCTGACTTTTGTAATAAGCGCCCTGCTTGCCGAGCTTGACGACCACTTTCTTTGTTCCGAGGGAAAGGTAGTGATCGGCGATCTCCTCCGGGTCAGAAAGACCGCAGAGGGTTTCCGCTTCTTTAAGGCTTGGCAGAAATACGTCCGACTGCGCCGCAAACTCGTTCATCAGCGCAACGGTTTTCGGGGAGCTGTCCCACAGCTGGCAGCGTAGGTTTGGGTCGAACACCACGGTGATATGGTTCTGCTTCGCTCGCTCTACCAGTCTGCGTGCCGCGCTCGCCGCACAAGCGGATATTGTCGGAAATATTCCCGTGAAATGCACTGCCCTTATATCCGACAGCTCCAATGCGTCAACATCGTTCTCGCACAGAAAAGACGCTGCGGAGTCCTGCCGAAAGTAGTATATCTCATGCTTTCCCGGCTCCGATTTGTTCTTCATCATTGCCCCGGTAAGGTGCGCAGGGTCTGTGATGATAAGGTCGTCTGAAATGCCGTTGGATTTCATAAAGCTGCGTATTCGCTTCGCTCTGGGGTCGTCGCCCAGTCTGGTCATAAATCTCGGACATAAGCCGAGCCTTGAAAGCCCGACTGCGACATTCATTTCTGCGCCGGAAACGCTTGCCCGGAAATGCGAAATCTCCGAAAGCGCACCCGTTTCCTCGCCGAGAAGCAGCTCCATAGGTTCGCCTATAAGCAGTACTTTATCCATAATAGCCTCTCTTTCTACACATCTGTATCTTTTCTCTTTTGTCTTTATCTTTTCTCTTTCTTTTGTGGAAGCTTATATATTATTATAACAGATTTTTCGGATAAATCAAGGTGTTTATCTGGATAATTGCAGAATTTTTCCTATGTAACCGCCGTTGAAGGCGGCGCTGCAAAGCTCGTTGTCAATCTGCTCCAGCATAGTTTCCGCAAATACTGCGTATCCGCGTGTCGGGTCGTTTAGAAAAACATGCGTGACCGCTCCCACAAGCATTCCGTCCTGAATTATCGGGCTGCCGCTCATGCCCCTGACTATACCTCCGGCTGCGTCAAGCAGACGCTCGTCCGTGACCTTTATCACCATGCTTTTTGTGCCGTTCAGGGCGCAGAGGTTTATCTTTTCGATTTCGATGGTGTATTGCTGCGGCTCTTTTCCGCTTATAGTTGACAGAATTACCGCCGAGCCGCATTTCACCTCCTGTCGGAATGCCACAGGCAGCGGTTCGCCGCACGGTTCGTCGGTCAGAGTACCGAATACTCCGACAGCGGTATTTGCCAGAAGCTTGCCAACCGCACCGGAACATAGGTCGCCGCAAAGCTCGCCGGCCTCGCCGTTTCCGCCTCGGATCACGCTGTATATTTCCGCCTGAGTTATCTCGCCGCTGGACAGAGGCATAAGTTCCCCGGTCGTGACATCGCTGACAGGGTGTCCCAGTCCGCCGAACATACCCGTTTCGGGATCATAGAATGTCATTGTCCCTATTCCGGCTGCGCTGTCCCTTACCCACGCCCCGAGCCTGAGCTGCCCCCCGTTGCTTTCCGGCTTGGCGGTAACGCACAGCCGGCTGCTCCCTCGGGCGAGTATTACTGCGCTTTCTTCCTTATCCAGCTGCACGGCGGCGGCTATATCGGAATTTGTCTGCACCGCAACGCCGTTGACGCTGTATATCATATCTCCGGCTCGAATGCCTGCCTTTTCAGCCGGAGAGCCTTTGTTGACGGATATTACCATAACGCCGTCCGTACGCAGCTTTATCCCGAAAGGATTTCCGCCGGGCACAAGCATTCTCCGCCGCTCCTGCGATAATTCCACCTGCTTTATGCACAGCTTTCCTACGGAATAACCCCAGCCGCCGTACTGCTCTGTAAGCTGCGCTCCGATAAATCCGCCCTGTATTTCGCCGCCGGTCTGCGCCGTAAGCTCTCCCGGCAGCGCCGCCGAATAGATTCCGATAAGTCCTGCCGCCGCCGCAATTAGCCAGCAGAAGATACCGGAAATAAACTTGCCTGCTTTTTCCATTGTTTCACCCCGAAAATTACTTTTGAAGGACTTTTCCGTAACGCCTTTACTATTTGCAGACAGGGGTGAAATATAAAAGGAAATTACAAACGGCAGTAAATACTCACAGCTTAACAAGAGCATTTCCAATGTTTTTATAAATGTATAAAAAAATTATTCCCCGCTTCTCTGTAAAAAATAAAACCAAAATATATTTTTCAAAATGTAATATATACTTGACAAATAGAAAAATATATGTTATACTGTTCACGAGGTGAGGGTATGGCAAAAAATCTCAGACTAAAAGCGGCAAGGGCTTCCCTTGATCTGTCGCAGGAGGCTCTTGCCAAAAAAACAGGAGTTACGCGTCAGACCATCAATGCCGTTGAAAACGGTGACTACAATCCAACGATAAATCTGTGCATAGCGATATGCAAGGTGCTTGGGAAAACATTGGACGAGCTATTCTGGGAGGACGAAATATGAGCATGAAAAGCTTTGACAAATTCTGCGAAAAAATAATTCTTGCAGAACCGAGCAGCGAGAAAGAGATATTCGACGAACGCCAAAAGCAGCAGCGAATGCACCTGACGATTGAGGCTCTGGTGATATACGCCGTCATCTCGGCGCTGCTCGTTTTGTTTAACGAAAATATCGGATTTATTGTCAGCAATTTGGCGGGAATGGTACTCTGTGCGGCAGCAGCAAATCTCTGGTGGGTGATAAGGACTGCCGCAAAGGGGTGTCTGTTCGGTGTATCCGGCAAGCAGGTGATAAACAGCGCTATCATCTGTTTATGTGAAGCACTTGTTTATTTATTTATCACATTTTATACCGATGACGATGAGCCTGTGACAATTCTTACGGACGGCAGGTTGACAGATGCAGCTGTGTTGGGCGTCAGTCTTGTGCTTCTACTTGCGGCAAACGTTGTGGTGATAATCCTTCACGTCAGAAGCAAGCACAGCAGCAATAAGCAGGAATTGATGCGAAAACCTGTCATCAAAAAAGCGTTAATTTTTATGTAAATGTAACATTCTGTGTTGACAATGCAGTTTGGATATTGTATAATAGTAACATAAGCTGCTAAATCAAACGGAATACATACTGAATAGCCTGTGCGCTGTTTTCATGTATATACATTATATATAAAGTAAGGGGTGCTTTATCGTGGAAATCGAGCAAAAGATAGCATGGCTGCGACCCGAAAGGATCCAGAAGCTGTACGAAGGGCAGAAAAGCTCTTTCGGAATGAACAGGCTTTATATAATAGGTGTGGGGAAAAACGGCACCGACTGCGTGCTTAGATGTATGCATAACACCGAACGCCGCTTCGGACTTGACCCGAAAAAGGTTCGTTTTCTGTGTATCGGTGAAGATAAACAGCTGGAAGCCGCTTCGTATGAAGGGAGTGTGCCGGCTGACGGTGATGTTCTTCCGATAGTTCCGGAGGAAGCAATTTACAAATATCTTAACAATCCCGCCAAACTCCCCGACAGTGCGCTTTCGTGGTTTGATCAGGGATTAAAGAACTATTCCCCTGCGGCTCCGACATACGGGCTTACAAAAAGGCAGTGCGGACGTATTGCGCTGTTTCATTACGTCAATCAGATATTGAAGCTTGCCGGAAACGCCCTGAGTGATTTCGGCGGCAGCGACAAGCCCGTGGACGTTATCATTACGGGCAATCTCGGCGACCCGTTTTTCGGCGGAATGTTCATTGACCTTGCGTATATCATCGGCAAAATTTTTGCCGTATGCCCCGGATCGGTGCGTATCGGCGGATATCTTTTTGCAGCGGATACGGCTGCGCTTATAGAGGGCGATAACAGGGATCTCGCAGGATATTCCGCAAACACCATCGTCGCAAAGAATGAGCTGGATAAGTTCCAGTGCGGGAAAAAACATTTCTCGCAGCAGTATTCCAAAGCCTTTGCCGTGGATACGGACAAGCCGCCGTTCAACGCCTGCTTCCTTATCCCCGCTGCGCAAAGCTATGACTTGACCATGAGCATAGCTGCGGAAAAAATACTCAACCGCATGGAGATAATATTCAGCAAGGACGATGACGCAGAGCGCATAATGTCTTTCAATATGCTTAAGGCGGACGCTCCGCACGATTTCAGATATCTCGCCTGCGGCTCTGCTGTCGTGGAAGCCCCTGTCGGCAAGATTATGTCATATCTTGGCATTAAGCTGTTCACGAGGCTGTATCATTCGCTGAACGCAAACAACGTAGGGCAAACGCTTCTCGCACGGTATTCCGGCATGGTATCACCCTCCAGAGATTTGGTAGCCTCAAAAAGCGGCAAGCTTCCGACTATTGAATTTGACGAGCGTTCAGAGCCGGCTTTTTCGGCAAAATCGGTAAAGGCGAGCAGCGACAATGCTCTTTCTGCGGTGCAGAAATGGATCGGCGACACCAAAAATGCGGTAATATCCGGCACTCCGATATGCGCAAAGGAAATCGCCGACAGCATAATCATCGACTGTGAAAACGCAAAGTCTGACTTTGCCAAAGGGCCTTTTTACGCACAGGAAATACTGAAAAAATGCTTTGCCGAGATACGGGTCAATATTGCGAAAACCAAGTCGGAAGCCGAAAACATGGCGGAGCAGACAGAGCGGACGAGAGAACTTACCCGTGCGGCATACAGAAAGGTCAGATCCGCCAGCATATTCGCCAACAAGTCTATCGAACAATATCTGTTTGAACTGAAGGGTTTCTGCGAAGCTAGCGTGGTTGTGGAATGCAGCGAGGCTATGCTTGATTTCTATGCGCTTCTGAATGAAAAGCTCTCGGAATATTACAACGGCGAATTGCAGAAAGCTGTCGCTGTGTTTGAACAGATTTCCGTAAACCGCAGCGGCGTTATGGACAGCATAAAAGAGGACTATTCAGGAAAAAGCTGCGTATACGACGCATTCCCGGCAGATGACGAAAATGTTCGCCGCAGGCTTGACGAGCTGGCGGACAGCGTACCGAAGGATAAGCTGGAAAAGTATTTCAGAGATTCCGGCATATTAACTTTGCCGGAGGACGATGAAAAGGCTCTCGCCAAAGCCGTCGTAAAGATACTGCGTCAGTGCTTTGAGGAACAGCTTTCCATGCCGCTGGGAGAAATGTGCGGCTATTTCGGTATAAAGGACGGAGTTGAAAGCGCTATGGCAAAATGCATTTCCGGCTGCGCCGTTACAGCTCCCGTCGATGACAAATTCTCAATAACAAGAGTGATTTGCCCCAAAAATGTACGTCAGGAGGATATTTCTCAGCTTCGCAAGCAGTATCACGGCGTGAATTATATCTGGAACGGCTCGGTGTGTGGTCAGATGACGTCTGCTTCGGCGATATGCGGAGGTGCCGTACTCGGAGAGTTCAGCGGATACCAGCAGTGGGAAAATATGCATTACGCCTACGCAAACGATTCGCTGAAAAAGCACGGACTGAAAATATTCACATAATATAAAGGACAGTCAATGACAAAGGACTTTTTTTCGGACGGTGCGCTGGTATACGACAGATATTACTGTAATAAGCCGCACACACCTCTGCTCGTAATAAAGAGGATTATGCTGGCGGTGGTATTCTGCGTCTGCTCCATGCTGTTCATTCTCACGGAATATGAATTTCCCGTGAGCCTTCCGGCAATGGGCGCAGTGTGCGGAATTTCCTGCGCGGTTTTCTCGGCAATTCTTGTATTTATAAAAAAGCGCTGGCTGCTTGCCGGCGTTCTGGCAGTATCGGGTATCGGCGTCTGGCTCAATTTCGGAATACTCGCGGATAAGCTGACCTACTTCGCCGACGCATGTATGCTGTTGTTTGAAGGGCGCTTTTTATATCCCGGACGATACATTTTCCATAAGGACGAGGTTCTCAATGCGTATAACCAACACTATACGGACGGAGTTGTTCTCGGAACGGTTCTGATGTGTCTGCTTTACGGGCTGATAATTTCTCTTTGCTTTTCCGGCAAGCTTCGCCCGATTATACCCGCACTGCTGTTCGCAGCGATGTGTGTTCCGGTTCTGATATCCGAGCACATTGAGTTTTCTTTCTGGCTTGTCCCGGCTCTTGCGGCGCTTGTGGGAGCGTTTGCCATAAGAAAGAATTATTCCGAGGGGCTTGCGGTAAAAAACAGCAGTCTTGAGGATTACCGTCGGAGAATGCGCAGCGAGGAGCGTTCGTTCATCCGGCATGTTTCGTCCGCTTCCGTAATGAAACGCACGGAAATGCGCTGCAACTATTATTCAAAATATTTCAGCTCGGGAATGTACGGAGCTGCCTTGGCTGCTGTTTGCCTGCTTGTCGGAGCGGCAGTGATCCCCGAGGGCGGCAGCATCGACTATACAGGCGTTTACGAATTTTTTGCCGGATTTGGCGACAGCGGTGAAAGCGGCGAAACGTCCTTTGAGGAGAGTTCGGCCTCGGAATATTTCACACACAGCAGCAGTCAGGAGGAGCTTCTGAACATTATTTCTCCCGGCAGGGGAGAGCGTGAAATGCTGCTGGTGACATATGAAGGCAGCAGACCATTCTATCTTCGGGGCGATGTGGGAATAGATTTCACCGGAAAGGCTTGGACAACCGTTGTCGGCAGCGAGCCCGAGGAATGGAGCAGCTCCGGACTAAAGGACAGCTACCGTCCATGCGAGAACCGTGTAATTAACGCACTGCTGCTTGCTTCAACGGATAACGGAGTTATTTCCGAAACAGATAACCAACCTGTTATTTACGAGGATCATGTGAGTATAGACTACCTTTGCAGCACTGACGTGGTGTTTCTCCCTCCATATACCGTTGATTATTCTTTCTATGACAGCGAGCTGTTCGATGTATACGGAGATTATGCGGTGCGTGTCAGCGAAAATGCTGGAAACCACGTCAATTCCGTGGAGTGCGTGGCACTGATACCCTCCTACACCAGCAATGAGTTGTATGACGGCGATGCAGACGGACTTGCTGAGATTGAAAAGCTGTTCGGTTCCGCAAGATGTACACCGAATGATATTTACAGTTCTGTTGTACCCGAAATGCAGCAGGACGACATTCTTTCGGATTATGAGGAATATGTGCTGAATACCTATCTCAGTATACCCGAAAGCTATGCTCAGGATATAGAAAGCTATATCAGACGCTGTTTATATGACGAGCTTCAGCAGCTGGAAGATCAACGTGCCTCCGGCGAACTGAGCGAGGCGCAGTACAGATACAGGCTTGCTAACTTTGTTGCGGAATATCTTCGCACCAATTACACCTATTCCCTCGACGGAAGCAACAACAGCAGCGAACCCGTGCTGCAATTCCTTAACGAAACCAAGAGCGGACACTGCTCTCTGTATGCCAGCGCAATGACGCTTATCCTGCGTGAACTGGGCGTTCCCGCAAGATACTGCACAGGCTTCTATGTTGAAGCCGCCGACGGGAGCAATTCCGTGCTTCTTCGCGAAAGGAACCTCCATGCATGGGTAGAGGTATATATCGGTCAATATGGCTGGGTGACTTTCGACCCGACAAGCTCGTCCGCATATCCCGAACGAGATAACGCTAACGGCGAAAGTACCGTTGTGACAAACGAAGCCGACAGCGGCGAACTGCTTTCCGAAGAGTCTGATGTCAGCGAACATCAGGATGCCGTAAATTCCAAGCATGAAACCGAACAGTCGGAATTTGTCAATGCCGTACAGACGGCGGAAAGCCTTAACAAGCCCGACGCTTCATCTATGAAATTTCAGCTTCTGCTTATTCCGCTGATTGTTTGCGCAGCGGCCGCTGCAATTGTGGGGATAGTTCTGCTTGTGCGTGTCAATTCCCTGAAGCGTTCCGCAGGAAATACCCTGGAAAGCCTACGCATTGATGTAAATTCCTCGCATGATATATTCCTGCTCATGCTGGCTCTTTTGGAGCATCTGAAGATAAGCCCCCAAAAGGGTGAGCTTCCTCAGTCGTTCTGGAAGCGCGTCGATCTGCGGTTCGGGACATGCCTTGAAGCGCAAACAGAGCTGCTTGAAGCTATGGAATTCGGCTCGCAAGACGCTTCCGCAGAAGCGCACGACGTCCTTTATGCCCAACTGGAACGCATAGTAAACGATGTCAAACCGTTCAGCTTCCCATGGAAAACAAGCGTTCTAAGGCTTATCAGAGATATGGGGATAACAGACGGAGAGAAATAATTTCTGTTTTTTTGTAAAATCATGTTGATTTTTACGGAAGTTTTTGTTATAATAGTATTAGCAGTTTTATGCTGGTCATGAAAGATAATGTTTTATAGAGAGGTATCGTCATGAGATTGATTACACGATCGGATTTTGATGGACTTGCCTGCGGCGCTCTTCTGCTTTGTGCAGGGGTTGTAGAGCCTGACTCTTGGACTTTTGCCCACCCGAAGGATCTGCAGGACGGTCTTATTCCTGTGACTGAAAACGATGTGCTTGCCAATGTTCCGTTTGTCGAGGGCTGCGGACTTTGGTTCGATCACCACTCCAGCGAGGAGGAGCGCAAAAAGTACAAGGGAAAATATAAGGGCGAGAGCCGTATTACTCCCAGCTGCGCACGCATTATTTACGAATATTACGGCGGAAAAGAGCGTTTCCCGAACTTTGACGACCTGATGGAAGCTGTTGACAAGGTAGACAGCGGAAATCTTACCCGTGAGGAGATACTTAACCCGCAGGGCTGGATACTCATCGGTTTTCTGATGGATCCCCGTACAGGTCTTGGACGCTTCCGCAATTTCACGATAAGCAACTACCAGCAGATGGAAAAGCTGCTGAAATGCTGCGCATATATGTCCACCGAGGAAATCCTTGCAATGCCGGACATTCAGGAGCGCATAAAGCTCTATAACGAGCAGACGGAAAAATTCAAGGAAATGGTACATACGCACACTCGCACCGAAAAAGATGTGATTATAACCGACCTTCGCGGCGTTGACACGATTTATACAGGCAACCGTTTCCTGATATACAGTCTTTATCCTGAGCAGAACATTTCCTGCTGGATAGTAAACGGCAAGGGCGGAAAGGGCTGCTCCTGTGCTGTCGGATATTCCATACTCAACCGAACCAGCCATGTGAACGTGGGTTCGCTTATGCTCAAATACGGCGGCGGCGGACATATGGCAGTAGGCACATGTCAGTTCTCCGATGAGGATATGGCTGAAAAGGTGCCGCAGCTAATCAACGAGCTTGTGAATTACAACACTCTTTATAATGTCTGATTAATTATAATATCTGATAAAAATGACCGGCTTATGTCGGTCATTTCAGTTTGTCGAAAAACTTCATTTAGCCTGCGAAGCAGGCTATTAAAATCCGTTTTTTGCCCTAGCTTTGCCGGGGCAAAAAACACTGCTATCCGCACAAGTGTGCGAACTGGCGGCG
>CAYRLM010000010.1:0-23982 GCA_964425035.1 uncultured Ruminococcus sp. | reverse complement strand
GTGCGTGATCGCTCGCCTGCCGAAAGCTAGGAAATAAGCGTGATCACATCGTCGCCTCTGAACAGGAACGAACCCAGCGCCGTGCGCACCTGCGTTTCCGTCATTCGGGGATAGGCGTCCCACAGCTCGTCAATGGCGGTTTTGCTTTCGGTCAGACCTGCCTGTGCCTGGTCGAAGTAACCCCACTGCACACGACTGCCATAATTGTAGCTGCCTGCGTCTGCGGTGTACTGCCCCGTGAATATCCTGAACAGCGAGGTCTTTCCGCAGCCGTTTCCGCCGATGAGAAATATCCGCTCTCCCTTTTTGATGTCAATATTCACATTTCGGAACAGGCGCTTTCCGTCAAAGCCGAGTGCAATGTTTTCCGCCCGAAACACGTCGTTTCCGCAGCCCTCGTTGCTCTTGAACCGAAAATGAAGCGTGTCCGGGGCTTCATCGGGCTTCACAAGGTCGGCGGCTATACGGTCTATCTGCTTCTGCTTGCTGGCTATTGTCACATAGTTGTGCGCCTGGTTCCAGCGCTTCTGCTGGTCGATTATCCCCTCAATGCGCCCTATTTCCTTCATTGCCGCGTCGTATTCCTTGCGGCGGCGCTCGGCGTCATCCGCCTTCAGTTCCAGAAAGCGGGTGTAGCTTCCCTTATAATCACGCACACGGCAGCTTTCCAGTTCAATGGTGCGCTTGGTGACCTTATCGAGAAAGTATCGGTCGTGGGAAATAACGATATAAGCGCCCCTGTAATCGTTCAGGAACCGTTCCAGCCACTCAACCGACTGAATATCCAGATGATTGGTCGGCTCGTCCAGCAGAAGAAGATTGGCGTCGGAAAGCAGCAGCTTCGCCAGCTGGAGTTTTGACTTCTGACCTCCGCTCAGCACCGACACCGGAAGCTTAAGGTCGCCCTCGGAAAATCCCAGTCCCGTGAGAGCGGAAGCGGTGCGGCTTTTGTAGGTAAGCCCTCCGTCACGCTCGAAGCGCTCGGAAAGCTGTGTCTGTCTGTTGATGGTGGCTTCGGAATGATCTCCGCCGTCAATGCGGTCGTGTATCTCTTCCAGCTCCAGTTCCATGTCCTCCAGTCGGCTGAACACAGTCAGCGCCTCGTCATAGAGGGTTCCGGAGGAGTTCTTGCAGGCGAACTGCTCCATAACGCCTATCTTACAGCTGCCGGCGATATGCACTGCGCCCTCGTCGGGAGTATGTTCCCCCCGCAGCAAACGGAAAAGGGTGGTCTTGCCGCTGCCGTTCACACCGACAAAGCCGATACGGTCATCATCGTAAACGTCCAGCGATACTCCGCTGAACAGCGTTCTGTCCGCAAAGGACATTGAAATGTCGTTTAAGCTGAGTAGTAGCATAAATAATCACTCTCATGTCAAAAAACCGCCGCCTGCGTTATGCCGGCGGTCAGTTTTATTACAGTTAATTTGTAAGCTTTCAGTCGCCGATGCCCTTGAGCTTCTCGGGCGCATACTTTGTGTTGACAAGATAATCGTCAAGGTCGACAGCATAATTCTGATAGGTTTCCTTGAGCATCTCCTCAAAGGTATCATCTCTGAGTGTGTGCAGGAAATTCTCGTGCTGCGTTTCCTTCCAGCTGTCCATTGTGGTGACATCGTCACGCACTACCACATAAATGCAGTTATTGTTATCGTCCGTGAAAAGGGTAGCCTTTCCGTCGGCGGAAGCGTTCCAGATGTACTCTGTGATATTCTCGTCAAGACTGGAGCTGTCCTTATTGATATACTGCTCAACGGAGTCGGAATCCTTAATCTCTGCGGTTGCCGCATCGATTGCCGCCTGAGCATATTGGTCATATTCGGCGTCACCGGTATTCACTGTCGGTTTCTCAAAAAAAGTGTCGGATACGGTCTGCACTTCTTCGGCGGCTGCCTCGGCGGTATCTTCTGCCGATTGAGCTTCGCCGGTTGCCGTCTGAGCTTCCGCAGTCGTCGTTCCGCTCTCGGAATCGGCTTCCGCCGTTGCGGGTGCGGAGGTATTTTCTTCCTCGGAAACAGATTCGGCGGTGCTTTCAGCTTCGTTGGACTTCATTTCCGCATATTCGTCGTCTGCGTCTACCCATGCGTCAAACTGCGCCTGTCTGAGATCAAAATCATACTGTATCTCGCTCCAGTCGCCGGTGGAATTATAGCGGTCGGCATAAGCCTGCGCCAGATCCTTCACCGCCTGAATGTCTGCGTCGTCCTTGAGGGATAAGCCCTGATAATCCGTAAAATCAAGCTTCAGAAGCTTTACGGCAGCGTAATTCTCGGTGATATAGGTGTTTATCTCATCATCTGTAACGGGTGTAAGCCCGTCTGTATCATAATTGTGCAGGAAAACGTGGTTTTCCTTGTAGCTGCTCTCGCTCACCATGCGCAGAGAGGTCTTGCCGATACCCATGCTCTCGTAGTAATCGCCGAAGCTGCTTACTCCGTCAGGCAGCCCGTAGTAATACTGCGCATAAATGCCGAGATCGTCGTCAAGAGCGCTTATATTTTCGTCGATCTGGGTCTTTTCTTCATCGGTCAGCGAAAGCTCGTATTCGCTGAACAACGCCTCTATCGCCGCATATCTTCTGAGCTTCTCGACAGCGTTGTCCTTGAGCCATGCGGAGGCGGTCTTGCCCTCAATGGTATTGTCGAACACGGTTACCTCCGCCGTGCCGAGGGAGTCGCCCTTTTCCTCCTCGATCTGGCTTACAGCCTCGCTGTATCCGTTTACGGCAATGTAGAAAATATACATGCCGTTTGGTATGCTGATACCGTTTACAGTACCGATATAGCCGCTGTCGGAGCAGCCGCACATGGAAGCGGCGCATACAATCGAAAGTGAAGCTGCCGCAAGTTTTTTCATTTTAGGTGACATCAGTTATCCTCCTCAGGCTCTCAGTGTAATATTTTTCTCTGCAAGTGCCTTGAGCACCTTTGCCACAACAGCGTCAGCTTCCTCATCGGTCATGCTGCCGTCCTTGCGAAGCACCAGATTATAGGAAAGGCTCTTTTTGCCCTCAGGCACCTGCTCGCCCTTGTACATATCGAATACCGACACGCTTTCAAGGTGCTTTGCGGAAGCCCTGATAACGGAAATTATCTCATCTGACGTTATTTCATCGTCGCATACCAAGCTGAGATCCCTGGTTACCGCCGGGTACTTGGGCAGCGATCTGTACTTGCGCTCCTCGCCCCGTGCTTCGAACAGCTTCGGTATGTCGAATTCCGCACAGTAAACACGGCATGGCATATCATAAGCCTCAGCGGCAGCCGGGTGAAGCTCGCCCATTGTGCCGAGCTTTACATTTCCGGCGTAAATGTCGGCGCACCTTCCGGGGTGATAGGTCTTGTTGTCATGAACCGGGACGAACCGCACGTCAACTGCCAGTGCGTTCATCAGCTCCTCAACAACGCCCTTTACCGTAAAGAAATCTTCCTGTGCGCCGTATGCGCAAAGCCCCAGCACATCGGTTTCAATCGGCAGCTTGTCGTCGTTGGGTCGGAATATTCTGCCCAACTCGAAGAAGCGCGCTTCAAGGTTTCTTGCCCTGATGTTGGTATTCGCAACGGTCATGAGAGAGGGCAGCATACTGGTGCGCATAACGCTGGTGTCCTCACCGAGCGGATACTGAAGCACCACCGACTTCTTCAAATCATCTTCAAAGCGAAGCTTATCATAGGAGCGGGGTGAGATAAAGCTGAACGACATGGTTTCACAGAAGCCCTGCGACAGCATTACGTCCACCATCTTGTTGTCAAAGCGCTGTCTTGGCGTTACCTCGCCGACGGAGGACAGCAGCGGCAACGTTGTGGGTATCTCGTTGTAGCCGTAAATTCTCGCCACTTCCTCAGCCAGATCGCACTCTCTGACGATATCCATGCGTGTGTTGGGCACGATAACATTGCCGTTCTCATAGCCGAAGCCCAGTTTTCTGAATATTGCTATCTGCTCCTCAGCCGGAATATTCGTGCCGAGATGATCGTTTATCCAGTCAGTGTCAAGCTTGAGTGTGTGCGGAGTTTTCTTTGCGTTGTCAACGTCAATGTACTCGCGAACCACCTCGCCGCAGCCCAGCTCCTCGACAAGCTCCAGCGCACGCATAAGCGCAGCCTTTGCGTTTATGGGGTCAATCCCCTTTTCAAAGCGTGAGGAGGCGTCGGTGCGCTTGTTAATCTTCTTCGAGGTCATGCGGACGGATACGCCGTCAAAGCAGGCAGACTCAAATACAACCGTCTGCGTGTCGTCCATGATGCCGGAATATTCGCCGCCCATTACGCCTGCGACAGCTATCGGCTTCTTTTCGTCGGCTATTATCAGCATTTCGGGGCTGAGAGTTACCTCTGAACCGTCGAGAATTGTTATCTTCTCTCCCTGCCGAGCGTTTCTGACGTTAATTTTGCCGCCCTCGACATAGCGAAGGTCGAATGCGTGCATAGGGTTGCCGTATTCCAGCATTACGAAGTTGGTGATATCAACAAAATTATTTATGGAGCGAACGCCGCTTGCCTTCAGCCTTTCAGCCATCCAGCGGGGCGACGGGCCTATCTTCACATTCTTTACCACAGCCGCCATGTAGCGGGAGCAAAGCTTTGTATTCTGCACGTCAACGCTGACGTAATCTCCTGCGCTGCCGTCAACGCCCTTAAACTCAGGCTCTTTGACATTCAGCGGCAGGTCGAAGGTGGCGGACGCTTCCCTTGCAAGTCCAAGGACGGAAAGGCAGTCCGGACGGTTGTTGGTAATCTCAAACTCGACGGTGGTATCGTTAAAGCCCAGTGCGTCGTGAATATCCTCGCCCACGGTCATCTTGTCAAAATCGGGGTCGTCGTTGAGAATAAGTATGCCGTCTTTGCTTGAATAAGGCACGTCCGACAGGTCTATGCCCAGTTCCTCATAGGAGCACATCATTCCCTCGCTCGGAACGCCGCGCAGCTTGCCTTTTTTTATCTTCATATAGGACATATCCTTATGATTGTAGCAGGTAGCTCCGTTGAGTGCGGCAGGGACATAAGCGCCCTCAAAAACGTTCTGTGCGGAGGTGACTATCTGCACGGGGACTGCCTGCCCAACGTCTATTTGGCAGACCCACAGGCTGTCGGCGTCGGGGTGCTTCTCCATTGCTACGCACTTGCCGACTACCACGTTTGTGATATCGGCGCCCTGCTTTGTCCATGTTTCCACCTTGCTTCCGCTCATGGTCATGCCGTCGCAGAATTCTTTTATCGGCATATCGGCTTTAACATAGTCGTTAAGCCACTTCATTGAAAGATCCACTTTTATATTCTCCTTAATATATTATATCAGAACTGCTCAAGGAAACGCATGTTGTTCTCATAGAGCAGGCGCATGTCCTCAATCTCGTAGCGGAGCATGGTTATACGCTCAATGCAGATACCGAACGCAAAGCCGCTGTATTCCTCCGGGTCGATACCGCAGTTTTCAAGCACCTCGGGGCGTACCACTCCGGCGCCCAGTATCTCTATCCAGCCCTCGCCCTTGCACAGCGGGCAGCCCTTTCCGCCGCAGCGGAAGCACTGGAAATCTATCTCGCAGCTGGGCTCGGTGTACGGGAAGTGGTGCGGTCTGAATTTCAGCTTCATGCCCTCGCCGTAGAGTTTCTTTGCAAAGGTATCCAGCGTACCCTTGAGGTCTGCGAAGGTAATCTTCTTGTCTATAACCAACCCCTCGCACTGGTGGAATATCGGAGAATGAGTTCCGTCCACCTCGTCGCGGCGGTAAACCCTGCCGGGGCTGATGATGGCGATAGGCGGCTTCTGCTTGAGCATTGTCCTTATCTGTACCGAAGAAGTCTGCGTTCTGAGCAGGACATCGTCGTTGATGTAGAAAGTATCGTTGGGATCTCTTGCCGGGTGTCCCTCAAGAGTATTCAGCATGTCGAAGCAGTGCTTTGTGTCCTCTATCTCCGGGCCGTCCACAACGGTGTAGCCCATGCCGAGGAATATGG
This sequence comes from uncultured Ruminococcus sp., assembly GCA_964425035.1. Taxonomy (GTDB): domain Bacteria; phylum Bacillota; class Clostridia; order Oscillospirales; family Ruminococcaceae; genus CAG-115. Next base: position 18,023 of record CAYRLM010000010.1, on the reverse strand, counting down.
ACTTGAGGTCGTCGAGAACCGTGTTCATCGGGTGGCGCTTGGCAATCGTTCTGCGCTTTCCGGGCATGGTGACGTCAACCGTTTCCGTCTTTAAGCGAAGATCCGTGAGCGCCGCCTTGAGGCTTCCCGTTTTTTCCTTTACCGCGTTTTCAATATCGGCACGGATATCGTTGGCAAGCTGCCCTATGACGGGACGCTCTTCTGCGGAAAGTCCGCCCATCTGCTTTAGTATTGCGGTAAGCTCGCCCTTCTTGCCGAGAAATTTCACTCTGAGGGCATCTATTTCCTTCATGTCCGAGCTGTCCTTAACCGCCTTGAGCGCTTCCTCTCTTATCGCCTGTAACTGTTCTTTCATCATGAGTTATGATCAATCCTTCCATATATATGACCGCAGCGCCGCTGCGACCGTCTGCCGTGAGGCAGATATGCTCTTTTGTCAATGTCGGCAGTACTATAAAAACACACCACTGCTTATTATAACATATACTTCTGCAAATTTCAAGCCCCGCCGACTGTCATTCGCCGACAACGGCGTCCTCTGTCTGCGGCTGATATTCGCTGAAGCGGACGGAAAGCAAGGTATCCTTGCCGTCAAAGCGGCTTATGGTGTACTCCATGTACTTCTCCGGCTGTGCGCTCAGACCGCTCACACCCGCTACCGCCGCAACCGTCGGAGGCAGATATCCCACCAGAACCGTATAGGTGTCGCCGCTCTTGCCGACGCTGATTATTTTTGGAGAATAGGTAAGATAGCGGATATTCTTGCTTGCTGTGTAGGTGTGGGTGTTCTCGTCATAGGTGAATCGCATCTCGGCGGTTCCCACGGTCTGGTGCTGTAACGACACCGACGACCCGAACAGCCTTGTACATGAAGCGCTGACATCGTACTCCGGAATAGTCAGCGCCACGCTCCCGCTGCTCTCGTATCCCGTTGTGTCGGAATTAAGCAGAATATTCCAGATGGCGCAGGATATTTTGGAGGAATCCGGTATCTCGTCCGCTCCCTCAAACGGTGCGATATCATTTACCACCACCGGGAAGATGAACTGCGCAAATTCGTTCTTGAGCGAAGTATTATCCAGCAGACTTTCCGTAAATCCCGCCACAAAGCGCACGGACGAAATGCAGCCTATCACGGCCATTATCACCACAAACACCGCAAAGCCGAAGAAGAAACGGCTCTTTGCGGGCTTTTCCGCAGGCTGCGCTTCAACCTCTGCACCGCCGCCCAGCTCTGCGATATCGCTTTCTATGTCCGGCTCCTGATCCAGTCTGCCGAACAGCTGGTCGATCACCTTTTCGCCCTTTTCCTCCGGCACGGCGGCGGGAGTCTTTACCTGCTCGGGCGTGTTGTTCTTTTTCTTTCTTGACATATTATCTCCTTATTTACGCACCTGACCGTTGCCGTTAATGAGATATTTGTAGGTTGTCAGCGCCTCAAGCCCCATAGGCCCGCGCGCATGAAGCTTCTGGGTGGAAATGCCTATCTCGGCGCCCAGCCCAAACTCAAAGCCGTCCGTGAAGCGTGTGCTGGCATTCACATAAACCGCCGCCGCGTCTACCTTCCGCTGGAAAAGCTCGGCGCTGTGAAGGCTTTGGGTGACAATGCACTCGCTGTGCTTCGTTCCGAAGCGGTTTATATGCGCTATCGCCTCTTCAACGCTCTTCACAACCTTAGACGACAGCCTGAGGTCTAGGAACTCTGTGGCGTAATCCGTATCGTCGGCTATTTTCTCGACATTCACAAGCCTTGACGTTGCTTCGTCGCCTCGGATAGCCACCCTGCCCTTCCAGCGCTCGTCCAGCTTTCCGAAGAATTCGGGCGCCGCCTTTTCGTGTACCAGAATGTTCTCGATAGCGTTGCATACCGACGGACGCTGTGTTTTGGCGTTGTCAACGATATCCACCGCCATGTCAATGTCTGCGCTCTCGTCAACATAAACGTGGCAGTTTCCCTCTCCTGTCTGGATTACGGGGACAGTCGCATTGTTTATCACCGCACGGATAAGTCCGCCGCCGCCTCTGGGAATAAGCAGGTCGATGTATTTATTCAGCTTCATCATTGCGTTTGCGACTTCACGGGAGGTGTCCTCCACAAGCTGCACGGCGTTCATGTCCGCCCCGGCGCTGCCGAGAGCGGTGCGCATAAGTCCCACCAGAGCCTTATTGGAGTTGATAGAGTCGCTGCCGCCCCTGAGTATGACGGTATTGCCCGCCTTGAAACACAGCACTGCTGCGTCAACGGTGACGTTCGGGCGTGACTCGAATATTATCCCGACGGTACCTATGGGAACACGCTTTTTTACGACATGAAGCCCGTTGGGGAGGTCGCCGCCGCCTATTACGCCGCCGATAGGGTCAGGCAGCGCCGCCACCTTGTCCACGCCCTCTGCCATGCCCTCGATTCTCGCCTCGGTAAGGGTCAGACGGTCGAGCAGCGACTCCGACATTCCGTTTTTCCGTGCTTCGTCTATGTCCAGCCTGTTTGCGGCGATTATTTCGGGGACATGAGAGCGCAGCGCCGATGATATTGCTGCAAGAGCCCTGTTCTTTTCGGCAGTACCCAGCGCCGATATTTCAGGCTCGGCAGCCTTGGCATTCATACCCAGACGTTCAATGTATTCCATAATGTACCTCGCATTATTTTATAGCTTTGAAATATGTGCAGACAGGCTCTCCCTCGAAAAGTTCATAGAGCATGTCCGGGTTCTGATTTCCTATTATTACGGTATCTATGCCCGCTTCGACGGCAATCTGCGCCGCTTCTATCTTGGTGAGCATTCCGCCCGTACCCAGCGCACTTCCTGCGCCCTGTGCCAAAGAAATTATCTCCGGGGTAATCTTTTCAACCGTCGAGATAAGCTTGGAGTCGGGGGATTTGGGGTCGCCGTCATAAAGGCCGTCAACGTCGGTGAGCATTACCAAAAGGTCAGCATTGCACAGCGAAGCCACTATTGCCGAAAGCGTGTCGTTCTCGTCAAAATCCAGCTGCTTTATGGAAATGGCATCGTTGGCGTTGATTATCGGAATAACCCCCATCTCAAACAGGCGGTTGAACGTATTGATGACATTGGTCTTGCGTTCTTTGTTGGAAATAACGTCACGGGTCAGCAGCAGCTGTGCAACCGTGTGGTTGTATTTCCCGAAAGTTTCGCTGTAAAAGGTCATAAGCTCGGACTGACCGATAGCGGCGCACGCCTGCTTTCCCGGCATATCCGACGGCTTGCAGGGAAGTCCCGCCTGAGCCGCACCGACTCCCTGTGCGCCCGAGGTAACAAATATCACCTCTCTGCCGGAATTCTTGATGTCGGACATAACCCTGATAAGATGTCGGCACTTTCTTATATTCAGATGACCGGTATTGTATGCCAGCGTTGAGCTTCCGACCTTTATAACTATTCTTCTCTTGTTTTCCAAATCCTTCATTAGGACGCCTCTTTCCGATGGAGAGATTAATTCTTCATCTGATTATAAACGTACATACTATATTATATCAAAAAAAAACAAGAATTGCAACATATATAGTGAATTTTTTTTCGCACCCGAAAAATGCAATATAATGTAACAAAGCGAAACAGCAAAATAACCGCCATTTTCTTGTGTGAAAATGGCGGTTTCTGACATGCCGATAGGCTGTAAAAACAAAGCTTATTCCTTGACAACATGAACGTCAAGCTGGTTGAACGGTATCGAAATACCGCCCGAAAGGAACGCCGCACGTATATCCTCCGTCACCGAGAAATATACCTCCCAGTAATCCCCGGCATTGCACCACGGACGAACCGCAATGTTTATCGAGTTTGACGCATGCTCAACCATGCGTACCGTGGGTGCGGGATCTTTGAGTATCTTATCGTTGCGGCCGAGTACCTGAAGAATTATCTCGCGAGCCTTCTGATACTCGTCGCCGTAGCTAATCGAGAACGTCATATCCACGCGGCGTATGCCGTTGCTGTTGTTGTTTGTAACCACTGCCCCGGAAACCTGACCGTTCGGGATAAATATAGCCTGATTTGAGTCGGAGTCAAGCCGTGTGTACAGTATCGTTATCTGCTTAACGGTGCCGCTGACGCCCGACACAATTATGTAATCTCCGATCTTGAACGGCTTGTTGATCATCAGCATGATACCGCCGGCGACATTGGAAAGGCTGCTCTGGAGCGCAAGACCTATCGCAACGCCTGCCGTGCCTATAACCGTGATTATAGATGTTGCGGGAATGCCGAGAACGGAAAGCACTATTGTCAGCAGAAGCACATAAAGAACTATCTTGCAGCACTGCTTGACAAAATTGTTTACGGTGAGATCCAGCTTTGTGCGGTCAAGACCCTTGCTCAGTATTTTAAGAACCAGCTTGCAGATGATAAGTCCCAGAACCAGCACTATCACCGCAAGGATTATCGTAGGTATTGCGCCCACGATCGAATTCCACATATTCTGAAAAAATTCGCCGAGCTTTCCGGCAGTTTCCTCGGGGTTCTGTACAAAATCGTCAACAGCGTCCTTTAACGTCGCTTCGTGAGTGTCGATTTCCGCCGTGGCGGCGGCTGTTGAAATTATGCTCGATATATTCATTCAAACAACCCCCTCAGTCCCGCTTCGGCTGCGTCGCCGTCGCTCTCGCGGATAAGCACGGATATTTCGTCAACGCCCGTGGTTATCAGCAGTATCATTGCGTCTATCTTGTTCAGCAGGTTGAATACCTTTGCGGCAAAGCCCGCCTGCGCTTCCATTTCGCCCGTCTTGATGACGATCTTGCGGTTGCCGCTGTTTATCATGGGAGTAATCTCGTGGCGCTCCTTGAGGGTCTTTAATATGCCGAGAAGCTTTGGCATATCCTCGTCGTCCAGCGTAAAGCCGAAACCGAAGCGCTCCGAGGTCGGTGCGGTCATGGAGATCATGTCAATGTTGATACCCGCCTCCGCAACGGCGGTCAAGGTATCCTCCATGATGGTTTTATACAGCGGCACATTGTTAAAGGTCACTGCGGATACGTTTTCTGTAACTGTGATATTCATTTTCAGCTCTCCTTTATCAGATCGGACATAGCGTACATTCCCGCAGGCTTTCCCGCAAGGAAAACGGCTGCGTTCACCGCACCTGCCGCAAAAACCTCTCTGGACTGTGCGCTGTGCGACAGTGTAATTACCTCGTCATGTCCCGCAAAAATTACGTCATGCTCGCCGACGATGGTTCCTCCGCGGATAGCGTGCATACCTATTTCGTCCTTGTCACGGGGCTTTCTGACGCTGTGGCGGTCATAAACCAAATGATCCCTGCCGCCGAGCTCTTCGTTTATCGCCTCGGCTATCATTATGGCGGTGCCGGAGGGCGCGTCCTTTTTCTGGTTGTGGTGCTTCTCCACTATCTCGATATCGAACTGACCGCCCAATATCTGCGTTGCCTTGCGTGCAAGCTCCACCAGAAGATTTATGCCCAACGACATGTTGAACGTGAAGAACACGGGTATCTGCGCCGCAGCGGCGGTAATTTGGCTGCGCTCCTCATCGGTGTAGCCAGTTGTGGCGAGAACCAGAGGAACGTTATTCATTTTTCCGTAGCTGAGCAGATCCGCAAGTGCCGACGGGTGCGAAAAATCAATGATGACATCGGGTTTCTCCGGCATATCGAACACCCTGCGGTACAGCGGAAACCCCGCATACTGCTCTCCCGCCTTGTCAATTCCGGCGATAATTTCGCAGTCGCTGCGCCCGCTTACCAGCTCGGAGATAACTCTGCCCATTCTGCCGCATGCGCCGGTTATTGCAATTTCTGTCATTTGTTATTCCTTTCAGATTTTTGAACAAGAACTTTTAGTATATCGGGCGGAATGCTCTTCCGCCCGGCAGCTTGTCGAAAAACTTCATTTTGCCTGCGAAGCAGGCATTTGAAATTCGTTTTTTGCCTCAGCTTTGCCGAGGCAAAAAACACTGCTATCCCAGCAAGTGTGCGAGCTGGCGGCGAAGCCGACAGGGAGTGCGCGCAGCTGGGATGTTTCGGCGGAAAAGCCCCAACGGGGCTTTTTCGACGGTCTGTCGGGCGGAATGCTCTTCCGCCCGGATAGTTCACTTGATTTTGCCTACCAAGCCGAGCGGCTCCATGGCGCTTGTGAGCTTTGCAGTCTGCTCCTCGGTCATTGAGGTCAGCGGAAGTCTGCACTCGCCCGCAGCGAAGCCCATGATGTTGAGCGCTTCCTTTACGGGAATTGGGTTCACGTCCATGAACAGCGCCTTTTCAAAAGCAAGAATGCGAGCCTGAATTTCAAGCGCTTCCTTTAGCCTGCCCTCGTTGAAGAGCGCAACCTCGTCATGCTTTTCCCTCGGCATGAGGTTGGAGGTAACGGAAATAACGCCCTTGCCGCCCAGCGACAGTATCGGCAGCACCTGGTCGTCGTTGCCGGAATAAATGTCGAGGTCGGTGTAAGCCGCAATCTCGGCAGCAAGGGAAAGATTGCCGCTCGCTTCCTTTGTCGCAACGATATTCGGGTGCTTTGCAAGCTCCTTGTATGCATCGATCGAGATATTCAGACCCGTGCGGCTCGGCACGTTGTAAAGGATTATCGGAATGCCCACGCTGTCCGCAATGGCGGTAAAGTGCTTCACCAAGCCCCTTTGAGAGGTCTTGTTGTAATATGGCGTCACCTGAAGCAGGGCGTCGGCGCCAAGCTCCTCGGCACATTTGGAAAGCCTTATGCCGTGTGACGTATCGTTTGCGCCCGTTCCTGCGATTACGGGAATACGGTGAGCGATTTTCTTCACGGCGTAGCCGATACACTCGAGGTGTTCCTCGTCGGGCATGGTCGAGGCTTCACCGGTGGTTCCGCATACGACAACCGCGTCTGCGCCGTTATCCGCCTGAAAATCCAGCATTCTGCCGAACTCGTCGTAATTGATTGAGCCGTCGGCGTTCATGGGTGTGGCTATTGCGGTGCCTACGCCGGTAAAAATAGTCTTTTTCATCTGATGATCCTTTCAGAAATCAGTCCAGATAGCCCTTTGCGGCAAGCAGCTCAGCCATTTCAACGGCACCGCCGGCAGCGCCCCTCAGGGTGTTGTGGGACAGGCATACAAACTTGTAATCGAACATTGTGTCGGGACGAAGTCTGCCGACAGATACCGCCATACCGCCCTCAAGGTTGCGGTGCAGCTTTGCCTGGGGCATATTGTCCTCCTCAAAGTAATGAATGAACTGCTTCGGAGCCGAGGGAAGTCCGAGAGCCTGCGGCTCGCCGGAATACTCCGCCCAAATCTTCTTGATTTCGTCCATGGAGGGCTTATTCTCGAAGCTCACGAATACCGCCGCAAAGTGACCGTTGGAAACGGGAACTCTCAGGCACTGCGTGGTGATAAGCGGCGAGGAAGCCTTCACGATCTCGCTGCCCTCTACCCTGCCCCAAACCTTGAGCGGCTCCTGCTCAGACTTTTCCTCCTCGCCGCCGATGTACGGAATGAGGTTATCCACCATTTCGGGCCATGTTTCAAATGTCTTTCCCGCACCGGATATTGCCTGATATGTGCAGGCGAGAATATTCTTTATGCCGAATTTTCTCAGCGGCGAGAGAGCCGGAACATAGCTCTGAATGGAGCAGTTGGATTTTACGGAGATAAAGCCCCGCTTTGTGCCGAGGCGCTTTCTCTGGGCGTCGATAACGGCGGCGTGGTCGGCGTTTACCTCGGGGATTATCATGGGAACGTCGGGAGTAAAGCGGTTGGCGGAGTTGTTGGACATTACCGGACACTCAGCCTTTGCGTACCGCTCCTCCAGAGCCTTTATCTCGTCCTTTTTCATATCGACCGCACAGAACACGAAGTCCACCATGGAAGCTATCTTGTCTACATCGGCGGCAGCGTCCATGATAACGATGTTCTCCATGCTTTTGGGCATTGGGGTATCCATAAGCCACCGGCTGCCGACAGCCTCCTTATAGGTCTTGCCGGCGGAACGGGGAGACGCCGCAAGTGCGACCACATTGAACCACGGGTGGTTCTCCAACAGCGTTGCGAAGCGCTGACCAACCATGCCCGTTGCGCCGATTATGCCGACATTGTACTTTTCTTTCATGAATATTGTTTCCTTTCTGTTAAGGGGATAACCCCGGATTTACAAAAACAGCCGATGAAGTTTTTCTCATCGGCAGCAGGATATATCGTACAAATATGCGATAGCTCTCCATCTGACCGATGACAGCCGGACGCCTGTTTGACGCACAGCCAGACATGCACATCACGGAATATGCATTCTTCGGCGGTAAGCCTTTCACGCAGCCGGTCTCCGCAGACCCGAACGGCGGCGCTACTTATCTGTCCCGCACCTCTATCAGCTCGGCGCTTATGCACCGATTAACTATTATTTTACCACATAAGAGCATTGTTGTCAACTCTCATTCGTATAAATATTCTTCTTTTCGCGAGTGTATTTTGTTGATTATTCACAATGCGGAATTGTTTGATTATTCCGCTGTTTTATGCTATAATACTGTATATGTGAATTATACGACAAAGGAATGTACAATATGACAATGCTGAAATCCGATTTTAACTATGAGCTTCCCGAGGAGCTTATCGCCCAGACCCCCGTCGAACCCCGAGACAGCTCTCGGCTGATGGCGATAGACCGCTCCACGGGAGAAATCACGCACGACCGCTTCTATGATATATGCGAGTATCTCCGTGCGGGCGACCTTCTGGTCATGAACGACAGCAAGGTGTTCCCTGCCCGTATTTACGGCACAAAGCGCGGCACGGGCGCACATGCGGAATTCCTGCTGCTGAAAAGGCTGAGCCTTACCGAATGGGAAACGCTGGTACACCCCGGAAAGCGCCTCAGACCCGGGGCTGTCGTTGATTTCCCCGAGGGACTTTCCGCAGAGATACTTGATGTCGTGAACGACGGAAACAGGCTGGTACGCTTCTCGTTCGAGGGGGATTTTTTCGACATACTCGACCGCATAGGTCAAATGCCGCTGCCGCCCTACATCACCGAAAAGCTGCGTGACAAGAACCGCTACAACACGATATACTGCCGTGAAACAGGCTCGGCGGCAGCTCCCACCGCAGGGCTGCATTTTACCGAGGGCGTGTTTTCAAGGCTTGCGGAAAAGGGCGTCGACACTGCGTATGTCACGCTTCATGTCGGTCTGGGAACCTTCCGCCCCGTAAAAGAAGAGAATATTCTCGACCACAAAATGCATGTCGAGCATTACTCCGTGCCGGAGATAACAGCCCAAAAGATACGGCGCTGCAAGGGGAACGGCGGACGTGTGATAGCTGTCGGGACTACCTCCTGCCGCACGCTGGAGTCCGCAGCGGGAATTAAGCCCGAGCTTTTCGCCCCGACAGCCGCCGACAAGGGTACGCCGCCGCTCACCGGCAGCGAAGCGCCGATACTTACGCAGGACACCGGCATATTCATTTACCCGGGGTACGAATTTAAGATAATCGACGGGCTGATAACAAACTTTCACCTACCCGAAAGCACGCTCATAATGCTTGTAAGCGCTTTCCTCGGGCGTGAAAAAACGCTGAACGCTTATAATGTTGCGGTTCGTGAGAAATACAGGTTCTTTTCGTTCGGCGACGCCATGTTTATCGGGGACGTAAAATAATCCACCAATTCATATAATATATAGTATGCGAAACCGCACTGTATGGCTTGTACAGTGCGGTTTGAAGTGTTTTATGCCCGGCAGAACCGTGATAAAAAACGGTTTTGCGCAAAATACAATTCATTTTTAATGTATGTGTTGTGCAAAACCAATTCCAAATACCTGCTTCGCAGGTAAAATAAGTTTTTTCGATAACGACAAACAGACGGAAAACGACGAAAAAGAATGGACGCTTAAGCTTAGTAAGCGTCAACATGGTTATTTATCCTTTCATAAGTAGCCTCAAAACTTCCGGACTTAGATGTTCCCGAAAAAAATCGGCTCTGCTTTTATAGCAGAACCGATTAACTGGTCTGAGTGACAGGATTTGAACCTGCGGCCTCTACCACCCCAAGGTAGCGCGCTACCAATCTGCGCCACACCCAGTCGTTTTCAACAAGATATATTATATCATGGAAATGCAGATTTGTCAATAGCTTTTTTGAATTTTTATGAAAAGTTTTTGTGCTGCAAGGTGTATCTAAAAAATTAAAATATTTCAAGAAATCATTATATTGTAACCCGCAATGCCGCAAAGAAATAAAATACACAAAGCCGAATATTATTCATTGGCAGCACTCTCATGATCCGCATTGTTGTACAAGGTACTGCGGTTTCAATAAACCCGCCAAAGAGGATTATATTCAAAAAGGTCAGAAAATACCGTATATTATTCACTTGTTGGTATTTTACCCCTTGACAAAAGGCAGAAAATGAGTATAATAATAATGTAAAAAATAAATCACCCATGAAAAGGAGTAAAAAATCATGGCTAAAGAAATCAAGAAGATTGTACTGGCATATTCCGGCGGTCTTGACACCTCCATCATCATTCCGTGGCTGCACGAAAACTACCCCGGCTGCGAAGTAATCTGCGTAGCGGGAAACGTAGGTCAGGACTCGGAAATCGTAGGTCTTGAGGAGAGAGCAAAAAAGACAGGCGCTTCCAAGCTCTACATCGAGGATATTCAGGACGAGTTCGTAAACGACTTCATTTTCCCCACGCTCAAGGCAGGCGCAAAGTACGAGGGCTATCTGCTCGGCACCTCTTTCGCACGTCCTCCCATTGCAAAGCGTATTGTTGAGATCGCACGCAAGGAAGGCGCCGACGCTATCTGCCACGGCTGCACCGGCAAGGGCAACGATCAGGTACGCTTTGAGCTGACCATCAAGGCGCTCGCTCCCGAAATGCAGATTATCGCTCCGTGGAGAATATGGAACATAAAGTCCCGCGAGCAGGAAATCGATTATGCCGAGGCTCACAACGTTCCGATAAAGATTACACGCGAAACCAACTACTCCAAGGACATGAACCTGTGGCATCTGTCACACGAGGGTCTTGACCTTGAAGATCCCGCAAACGAGCCGCAGTACAACAAGCCGGGCTTCCTTGAGCTGGGCGTATCTCCCGAACAGGCTCCCGACAAGCCCACTTATGTCACCATTCACTTTGAAAAGGGTATCCCCACCGCTATCGACGGCGAGAAGATGGACGGCGTTAAGCTCATCAAGACACTGAACAAGCTCGGCGGTGCCAACGGTATCGGTCTTTACGACGTGGTAGAGAACCGTCTGGTAGGTATGAAGTCCAGAGGCGTTTATGAAACTCCCGGCGGAACTATCCTCTACCATGCGCATGAGGTTCTGGAAACCATCTGCCTTGACAAGGAAACACAGCACTACAAGGCAGGATTGGCACAGAAGTACGCAGACATCGTATACAACGGTCAGTGGTACACTCCCCTGCGCGAGGCTATGGACGCTTTTGTCGACAAAACTCAGGAAACGGTCAACGGCGATGTTAAGCTGAAGCTGTACAAGGGCAACATCATCAACGCAGGCGTTACATCTCCCGACACACTTTACAGCAGGGACTTCGCTTCCTTCGACGAGGACGACGTATACGACCAGAAGGATTCCGCAGGCTTCATCAATCTGTTCGGTCTGCCTATCCATGTTAAGGCTCTGCTTGACGCAGAAAGAAACAAGAAGTAATTGACTGAGTAGGATTTAAGAGCGGGAAGCTCATCTTTCCGCTCTTATATCTTTTATTTGATAAGGATAAAATTCGGAAAAAAGAGGTAGTTTTATGGCAGAAATGATGTGGGCAGGTCGTTCTTCTCAGGGTGTAGACAGCAGAGTGAATGCTTTCAACTCTTCTATCGCATTTGACGGAAGAATGTACCGACAGGATATCGAGGGCAGCATTGCCCACGCAACCATGCTCGGCGAGCAGGGTATAATCAGCATGAGCGACAGTCTGGAGCTTATCGGCGGACTGAAAGAAATTCTCGCGGATATCGAGAGCGGAAAATTACAGTTCGACATGACCGCAGAGGATATTCACATGTTTATCGAGGCGGAGCTTACGAAGCGTCTGGGCGATGTCGGAAAACGGCTGCACACCTCACGTTCCAGAAACGATCAGGTGGCTCTCGATATACGGCTTTACCTGCGCGACGAAATAAAGAGCCTGCGTGAGTTGGTGGTTTCGCTTGTAAAGGTGCTCTGCGATATTGCCGAGGACAACACCGAAACCATCATGCCGGGATACACCCATCTTCAGCGCGCGCAGCCAATCACTTTCGGACATCATATGATGGCATACGCACAGATGCTGCTCCGTGATATCGAGCGCTTTGACGATGCACTGCGCCGCATGAACGTTTCCCCTCTCGGAAGCTGCGCACTTGCCGGAACTACATATCACATAAACCGTGACCGCACTGCGGAGCTTCTCGGAATGTCCGAGCCGATGGCGAACTCGCTGGACGGAGTTTCCGACCGTGATTTCTGCATTGAGCTTGCAAGCGCCGTTTCTATCTGCATGATGCACCTGTCACGCTTCTCGGAGGAGATAATAATGTGGTGCAGCTGGGAGTTCAAGTTCATTGAGCTTTCCGACCGCTTCTCTACCGGTTCGAGCATTATGCCGCAGAAGAAAAATCCCGACGTCACCGAGCTTATCCGCGGAAAGACCGCAAGAGTTATCGGCGACAACGTTACTCTTCTCACAATGATGAAAGGACTGCCGCTTGCATACAACAAGGATATGCAGGAGGACAAGGAGGCAATTTTCGACGCAGTGGATAACCTCAAGCTGTGCCTGACCACATTTATTCCCATGCTGGAAACAATGACCCTGTACAAGGACAATATGCGCAAGGCGGCGGCAAAGGGCTTCATCAATGCGACGGACTGTGCGGACTACCTCGTGAAAAAGGGAATGCCGTTCCGCACGGCGTACAAGATAACCGGCGGACTGGTGGCGCACTGCATAGAGCTTAACACCACCCTCGAAGAGCTGCCGCTCGCAGACTACCGAAAGCAGAGCGAGCTTTTCACCGAGGACGTTTACGAGGCGATAAGCCTTGATACCTGCGTAAGAGAACGCAAGTCATTCGGAGGACCCGCTCCGGAAAGCGTAAAAACGCAGATACAGCTGACCAGAAACAGACTGGAGGAACTTTGCAATGGTTAAGGTATACATAGACGGTCAGGAGGGAACGACCGGGCTTAAAATACTTGAGCGCTTCAAGAACCGCACAGACATTGAATTGCTGCGCATAGACGAGGACAAGCGCAAGGATCCCGAGGAGCGCAGACGGCTCATTCACAGCGCCGATTTCACATTCCTGTGTCTGCCCGACGCAGCGGCAAAGGAGGCTGTCACTCTGGCAGAGGGCAGCGACACGCGCATAATTGACGCTTCCACCGCACACCGCACAAATCCGGACTGGGCATACGGCTTCCCGGAACTGGGGGCGGATTTCCGCAGAAAAATCGCCGGTTCCGCAAGAACGGCTGTCCCCGGCTGCTATGCCAGCGGCTTCACTTCAATGGTGTACCCGCTGGTAAAGCTCGGTATACTGCCGAAGGATTACCCCGTGAGCGTTCATGCGGTTTCGGGATACAGCGGCGCAGGAAAAAAGGCCATTGCGGTTTACGAAAGCGGCGAGCTGCCCAAAGGCTTTGACAGCCCCAGACAGTACGCCCTGACGCAGCAGCATAAGCACCTGCCGGAAATGCAGAAGATATGCGGACTGGATTACGCCCCGGCGTTCAATCCGATGGTGTGCGACTATTTCAGCGGCATGGTAGTATCGCTGCCGCTGCACACCAGACTTCTTGCAAAGAAATACAATGCGGACGACCTGCGCAAGGCGCTTGCCGAATACTATGAGGGTGCAAATTTTGTTAAGGTAATGCCCGAGGGCGAGCCGCAGGACGGCTTCATCAGCGCAGACGACCTCAGCGGCACGAACATGATGCAGCTCTTCGTAAACGGCAACGAGGACAGACTGATACTCTGCTCAAGACTTGACAACTTAGGAAAGGGAGCAAGCGGCGCAGCGGTTCAGTGCCTGAATATAATGATGGGCATTGACGAAACCACCGGACTGCTTTGAGGTGAATAAAATGGTTAAATTTGAAGGCTATGAATTTGTTGACGGGGGCGTATGCGCTGCCGAGGGCTTCACTGCCGCAGGGGTTATCGCAGGAATAAAGCCCGGCAATACCACCAAGCGGGATCTCGCCATGATATACTGTGCCGAGCGCTGCAAAGCGGCTGCGCTTTACACCACAAACAAGGTAAAGGGTGCGCCGATATACGTTACAAGAAAGCACCTTGAGGACGGTTATGCACAGGCGGTTATCGTGAACTCAGGCAACGCCAACACCTGCAACGAAAACGGTATAGAGATCGCCGAGCAGATGTGCGAGCTTACCGCACAGGCGCTGGATATCGACGAAAACGACGTGCTTGTGGGTTCAACCGGCGTTATCGGGCAGCCTCTTTCCATAAAGCCGATAAAGGCTCGTATCCCTACCCTTGCAAAAGAACTTTCCTCAAAGAAAAGCGGCGACGCATGCGAGGCAATAATGACAACCGATACCCGCAAAAAGGAAATTGCGGTTGAGTTCGAGATAGAGGGCAGAAAGTGCCACGTCGGCGGTATCTCCAAGGGCAGCGGAATGATCGCCCCGAACATGGCTACAATGCTGGGCTTTATCACTACTGACGTTGCCGTATGCCGCGAGCTGCTTGAAAAGGCGCTTCGCAAGGTAAACAGACTGACGTACAGCATGGTGAGCGTTGACGGCGACACCTCCACCAACGATACCCTGATACTCATGAGCAGCGGCCTTGCAAAGAACCCCGAAATCACTGCGGAGGACAAGAACTACGAGAAGTTCGAGAATGCGCTGTATGCGGTCATGATGAACCTCGCAAGGGAAACCGCCCGTGACGGAGAGGGTGCGACAAAGCTGCTTGAATGTATAGTAAAGGGCGCACCCGATGAGAACACGGCCCGTATCGTCGCAAAGTCCGTTATCTCCTCCAGTCTGGTGAAAGCCGCAATGTTTGCCGCCGACGCAAACTGGGGACGTATCCTCTGTGCGATAGGCTATTCCGAGGCTGATTTCGACATTGACAAGGTTTCTGTGGAACTCGCCAGCGAAAAGGGCAAGATAACGGTCTGCACCCACGGCGCAGGAATTACCTTCTCGGAGGAAGCAGCAAAGGAGATACTTTCCGAAGAGGAAATAAAAGTGCTGGTAGACCTCCACTGCGGCAGCGGCGAGGCGATAGCATGGGGCTGCGACCTAACCTTTGAATATGTTAAGATAAATGCGGAATACCGCACATAAAAAGGAGCAGAAAAATGCAGATAGACTATGATATACGGGCGAATGCGCTTGTAGAGGCGCTGCCCTATCTTCTCGAATACAACGACAAGGTAGTCGTTGTAAAATACGGCGGAAACGCCATGACCAACGAAACACTGAAGAAAGCGGTCATGCAGGATATCGTGCTGCTTTCGCTGGTTGGAATAAAAGTAGTCCTCGTACACGGCGGCGGCCCCGAAATCAACGCCATGCTCAAAAAGATAAACAAGGCGAGCGAATTCGTCAACGGTCTGCGCTACACCGACGAGGAAACCATCGACATAGTTCAGATGGTGCTTGCGGGCAAGGTGAACAAGGATCTTGTGCAGCTTCTGGAGCAGGCGGGCGGCAAGGCCATGGGGCTTTGCGGTCTGGACGGAAATCTCATCAAAGCAAGCCAGCTCAACCCCGACCTCGGCTATGTGGGAGATATCACCGAGGTAAATCCCGACGTCATCAACACTGCGCTGAACAACGGCTATATCCCGGTGGTTTCCACCGTTGCGGCAGGAAAGAACGGCGAGGTTTACAACATCAACGCCGACACCGCAGCCGCAAGAATAGCGGCTGAAATGGGCGCAGCCAATCTTATCCTGCTGACGGATATAAAAGGGCTGCTGGAGAACAAGGACGACGACAACACCCTTATCAGGGTAGTGGGAGTAAGCGAGGTTCCCTACCTCAAAAACCAAGGCATAATTTCAGGCGGCATGATACCGAAGATAGACTGCTGCGTTGAGGCGGTACGCCGAGGCGTCAAGAAAACAAATATCATAGACGGACGCATTCCGCACTCTATCCTCATCGAACTGCTCACCGACATCGGCGCAGGTACGATGATAATTCCGTAAGAGGTGAAAACAATGAGCACGATAGAACAGTTTAACCAATATGTAATGCCCTCCTACGGCAGATACGACCTGGTTCTTGACAAGGGCGAGGGGCGGCAGGCCGTTGACGAAAACGGCAGAGAATATATAGATTTCGGCAGCGGCATAGGCACAAATTCGCTCGGCTACTGCAATGAGGACTGGGTAAAAGCGGTATGCGAACAGGCGCATAAGATCCAGCACACCTCGAATTACTACTATACAAAGGTTCAGGCGGACTTTGCAAAGGCGCTGTGCGAAACAGCCGGATACACCGATATGTTCTTCGGCAACTCCGGTGCGGAGGCAAACGAGTGCGCCATAAAAATCGCACGAAAGTACAGCTTCGATAAATACGGCAAGGGCAGACACAATATAATCACTCTGGTCAACAGCTTCCACGGCAGAACGCTCTGCACGCTTTCCGCCACGGGACAGGACGTATTCCACAACTATTTCTTCCCGTTTGTGGAGGGCTTCATCAACGTTGAAGCAAACAATATCGAGGATCTGCGGGCAAAGCTGGACGGCACCGTGTGCGCCGTGATGTTTGAATATATTCAGGGCGAGGGCGGCGTTATGGCTCTCAAGCAGGATTTCGTGGACGAGATTTTCAGGCTGTGCGCCGAAAAGGACGTTCTCACTATCGCCGACGAGGTTCAGACCGGAGTGGGCAGAACGGGGAAATTCCTTGCCGGGGATTATTTCGGCAAGAAGGCTGACCTGACCACTCTTGCAAAGGGACTTGCCGGCGGTGTGCCGATAGGCGTATGTCTTTCCGGCGAGAAGTGCGCAAAAGTTCTCACTCCCGGCACTCACGGCTCTACTTTCGGCGGCAATCCCATTTCCTGCGCAGGAGGTCTGGCGGTGCTGAACACCGTCAACCGCCCCGGGTTCCTTGACGAGGTGGCAAAAAAAGGCGAATATATACGCAACAAGCTGCTTAGCTCTGCCGAGGTTGCCTCCGTTTCCGGCATAGGAATGATGATAGGCATTGAGCTGAAAAACAAGAAAGCGGGAGATGTGGTAAAGGCTGCTCTGGATAACGGTCTGCTGCTGCTCACCGCCAAAACAAAGGTACGTCTGCTGCCTCCGCTCACCATCACTTATGAGGAGCTGGACAAGGGACTGAATATTCTGCTTGGAATTCTGAACGCATAATTATATGAAAACAACAACTTAACGAAAGGATAAAACAATGAAGCATTTATTAAAGCTGATGGATCTCAGCACCGAAGAGATCGTTGACATTCTTAACCTCGCCGATCAGCTCAAATATGAGCAGAAGCACGGCATTCCGCACAATCTTCTCAAGGGTCAGACACTCGGCATGATCTTTCAGAAATCCTCCACAAGAACCCGTGTTTCCTTTGAAACAGGTATGTACCAGCTTGGCGGTCAGGCTCTGTTCCTGTCCTCCCGCGACCTTCAGATAGGGCGCGGCGAGCCTGTTCAGGATACCGCAAGAGTTCTCTCTCGGTATCTCAGCGGCATAATGATCCGTACATTTGAGCAGAAAGAGGTAGAGGATCTCGCCTCCTACGGAACTATCCCGATAATCAACGGGCTTACCGACTACTGCCACCCCTGTCAGGTGCTCGCAGACCTCCAGACTGTGCGCGAATACAAAAACAAGCTGGACGGGCTGAAATTCTGCTATATCGGCGACGGAAACAATATGGCGAACTCTCTCACCGTCGGCGCTCTCAAGGTAGGCATGAGCGTTTCTCTCGGCTGCCCGGAGGGCTACTACCCCGATGAGAGCGTAATTGAATTCGCAAAGCAGTATCCCGGAAAGTTCCGTATCGTGAACGATCCTGTTCAGGCTGCCGCCGATG
>CAYRLM010000009.1:0-25880 GCA_964425035.1 uncultured Ruminococcus sp. | reverse complement strand
TGCGTATGTGCGAGGATTCTGATTTATAATAAACGCTATGCGTTTATTATATCATAATAGCAGTCGAAAGTCAATATAAATGTCACTTGAGAACATACTGTGAATGTAGCGCTGCAAGCCAAAAAAGATTTTATGGAGTTATATCTTGAATTTTGTCCGCTTGTGTGATACAATATACTATAATGAGAATACTGTGCATAACCGGGAAACGGAGAACAACATGGAACCGCATGATTACAAGGTAACAAGGATAGATGGAGAATATGCCACTCTCACGGATATCAGAACCGGCGATGAGCTTTTCATAGCGCTGTTTCTGCTGCCTGAGGGTACTGACATCGGTATGTCGCTGCATTACGAGAACCTCTGCTATGAAATAACAGGGGAGTAAGCCGATGACACTAATGCTGATTGTGGCGGCATGCTACACGATATGCTCCCTGAGCGATAAATACGCTGTCGCAGGTCTGAAAATGAACGGCAATACCCTGACGTTCCTCATGGCAGCGGCAACAGCGATTTTCATGCTGGCTTATCTGCCTTTTGACAGCAGGCTGTTTGACGGCACTTTTACCGCATATCTTGCGATAATACTCATGGCAGCCTCAAAGCTGCTTGAATTTCAGCTTGCTGCGGTGATATTGAAGGAAATGTCCGCATTTGAACTGAAGGCGTGGCTGGGGCTGACGGTGTTCCTGTCATACGGCACCGATCTTTTTCTGGGTAGGGCGCAGCCGGGCGCTGTAACGGCATTCAGATTCGGATTCATAGCGGTGACGGCGGCGGGTCTGTTCCTTATCGCCAAAGCCGGCGGAAAAAAGATATGCTACTCGAAGATAATTCTGCCGCTTGCGGGGTATCTGCTGTGCAAATTCGGCTACGGTCTTATCGTGAGCTTCACCGGCAGCAGTATTTCGCCGACGCTGTCGCTTTTCTGCGCACTTGTGATATTGGCGGTGATACTTGCGCCGTTCGTACACCCGATAAGGCTTTGCCGCAAAAATACCAAGGGCGTACTGATAGTCGGGCTTACAAAGATACCTAACGTTATCGGACTTATTCTTGAGAATGCTGTCGCTCAGCAAAGCATGGCAAACTATGCGTTCATACAGCCTATGATACTTGTGGCGCTGTTCTTTATCGGGGTGATAAGGAAAGAGGAATGCACAAAGCTCAACATAGCGGGCGGCATCGTGTGCATTCTCGGCATTGTCGGATTTCAGCTGGCGGAATATATAATTACATAAAACATATAAAACGGAGAACAAAAGAATGAAAGAACTAACCTCAGGCAAGCCTGCAAGGCTGATAATAGGCTTTGCGCTTCCGGTGCTTCTGGGACTTGCGTTTCAGCAGGCGTACACGCTCACGGACACAATAATTATCGGCAGACAGCTCGGCGAGAATTCTCTGGCGGCGGTCGGCTCCACGTCGGCGGTGGTATCGCTGATGTTCAACATAATCAACGGACTTGTGACCGGGTTTGCGATACTTATTGCGAAGAATTTCGGCGCAGGCGACCATGAAGAAATGCGCCGCATGATAGCACGCACCATAACATTTTCGGGCATTGCGGCGGCGCTGATAATTCTCGGAATAGCGTTTTTTATAGATCCGCTGCTTCATGCTCTGGATACTCCTCAGGGTATCTATGACGAAGCGCGCACCTATTTGTTTATTGTGGATCTGGGGCTGGCGGCAACGCTGTTCTATAACCTGGAGTCGGCGATACTGCGAGCGGTGGGCGACAGTGTGATACCGCTCGTGATATTGGTCGTTTCCACTGTGGTGAATATTCTGCTGGATATTCTTATGGTGGTGGTATTCAATATGGGAGTAGCCGGCGCTGCGCTTGCGACCGTTATTGCGCAGCTGGTTTCTGCGGTGGTCTGCCTTATATACCTGATAAAAAAGCGCCCGTTCCTTATTGTGAAGCCGGGAGATTTCAGGTTCACAGCGGCTTCGTCTGCGGAACTTCTCAGTGCCGGCTGCGGCATGGCGCTGATGTACTCCATCGTGGACATAGGCTCGATAGTGCTCCAGAACGGAATAAACGGCTTCGGCGAGGATATAATCGCCGCACATACCGCCGCACGCAAGCTGTTCGGATTTACCATAATGCCGTTCTCGGCGCTGAGCTCCACCCTTGTTACATACACCAGCCAGAACCGCGGTGCGGGGAAGTATTCCCGTATCGGCAGGGGAGTGCGTGCCGGGCTGCTTATCGGAATTATCTGCGCCGCTGCGGACGTGCTGCTTATTTTCACCTGCGGCAGGGCTATGGTGGGAATTATACTTCCGGACTGCGCCCCGGAGATTGCGGATACTGCGGTGCTTTATCTTCAGGTTAATGTGCCGTTCTATTTCTTTCTGACGGTGCTGCTGGAGCTTCGCAGCACGCTTCAGGGACTCGGTCACAGCGTTATACCCATTGCGGCGAGCTGCATTGAACTGATTTGGAAAATATGCACGGTGGCGTTCATGATACCGCTGTTTGATTATATGGGCGTAATCGTATCCGAGCCGATAATCTGGACGATATGTGCGATAATTATAGGCGCTATTGCGCTGGCGACAATACGCCGCCTTCCCAATACCGATGAAATAACCGAAGCAACGAAAGGAATAACAGATGGTCAGTGAATTGTCGGAAAAGCTAATCGAAAACATTTCTCTTGCGGTAAAGGGCAAGAAAAGGGAGCTGCGCCTTATCGCAGCGGCTATGCTTGCCGGAGGGCATGTCCTGCTGGAGGACGTTCCCGGCACGGGAAAGACTTTGCTCGCAAGGTCGCTGGCGCAGTCGATAAATGCGGATTTCAGGCGTATTCAGTTCACGCCCGACCTGCTTCCATCGGATATCACCGGTATAAATTATTTTAACATGAAGCTTCAGGAATTTCAGCTGCGAAAGGGCCCGGTGTTTACGAACATTCTTCTTGCGGACGAAATCAACCGTGCCACGCCCAGAACGCAGTCTGCGCTGTTGGAGTGCATGGAGGAGCGTCAGGCGACGATAGACGGCGAAACCTGCCGCATGGAGCAGCCGTTCTTTGTAATAGCGACCCAGAACCCTGTGGAGATACAGGGAACGTATCCTCTCCCCGAGGCTCAGCTCGACCGCTTCATGATACGTCTGTCGCTGGGCTATCCTGCCCGTGACGAGGAGGCAGCCGTTATCGGCGGAAAGCTGTCAAAGCAGCTTGAAGCGGTATGCGGTGCGCAGGATATCCTGTCCGCACGAGAGGAAATAGACAGGATAAATCCGGGCGATGCGGTATGCGGCTATATTGCAGACATCGCCGCCGCCACAAGACGGCACGGCAGCGTGAAGCTTGGGCTTTCCACAAGAGGTGCGGCGGCTCTGGGCAGAATGTCCTGCGCACTGGCGGCTGTATCCGGGCGCAATTACGCAATGCCGCAGGACGTTATCGAGGCTGCGCCGTATGTCATAAAGCACAGGCTTATCTGCCGAGGCGGCGGTTCAGGCTCGGCGGAGGATATTCTGCGGCAGGTTTTGGACAGCGTGCCTGTCCCCACGGAAGGCTGATATGGAGCTTCTGGTAATGGCGGCGATACTTGCCGCAGTGATTATCGGGCAGTATTTTCTGTACGACCGCCTCGGACTTAAACGCCTGAATTACACCATCACGCTGAAGCCGAGGGAGAGCGGCGAAATTACCGCAGGAGCCGGCGTTGTGCCGGAGGTGTACGAGGGCGATGAGCTGGAGCTTATTGAGGAGATAGACAACGCAAAGCTGCTGCCGCTTCCGTGGGTGCGCACCGAAATCAGCTGCTCACGCTGGCTGACATTTCACGGCAGCCGCAATACAAACGCAAAGGACGACACACAGAAAGGGCTTATCTCCGGGATATTCACCCTGCGCAGCCGCAGAAAATGCCGCCGCACATGGCGGATAAAATGCGAGAAGCGGGGACTGTTCACGATAGACGATGTTTCTGTCACAGTCAGCGATTTGTTCGGATTGGTGAGGTCGGCTCGTGTGATAAAGCTGAACCAGCAGCTCCGCATACTTCCCGTTCCCGCCGAAATGGAGCGGGGGGAAATGTCAGGCGACGCATTCATCGGCGATATCCCGGTGCGCAGATTTGTTCTGCCCGATCCGTTCATGATAAGCGGCGCAAGGGAATACACGGGGCGAGAGCCTATGAACCGCATACACTGGGCGCAGAGCGCACGCTGCGGCTCACTGATGGTATACAGCAATGAATTTACCACCGAGCGGTGCGTTCTTATCCTGCTGAATGTCCAGCGCAGCTTTTACGGTGAGCGGCAGCAGATGAGCCTGCCCATGCTGGAGGCGCTGATAAAGGGCGCAGCGTTTATGCTGGAGCGCTGTGCGGAAACTCATACGCAGTGCGCTCTCTCGGTGAATTGCCCCCAACCGATTAAGCCCGAGCCGGGCGAGGGCTACGAGCACAGAATGAACTGTCTGCGCAGATTGGCGGAGCTTTCCGGCGAATGCGGCGAACATATCGACGACTATATTTCTGCTTTGGATTTCCGTGATTATACCGACGTGGTATTCATAAGCAGCTTTCTCGACGATAAATGTTCGGAGATACTGCGCAGTCTTTCGGAAAACGGCGTGTTTGTTGGGGTGTTCAGCACCGAAATAGAGGAAACCGACTTCTGCGAGGTTCGGCATATCGGGAAGAAAATGCTGAGATAGCACAACGGGTGATATTATGTATAAAAGGGTTCTTACCGTGCTTGCGGTATTCGGTCAGCTGCTTGCGGTCTATCCGTTTGCGGTATTGGCGGAGGGCGTCGGCTTCGGCTCGTACACATGGTGGCATTATTTCTTGATGTACGGCGGCATAGGCGTATTTTACGGCTGCGGCAGGCTGCTGGGCTGCTGGGTCGGCTCGGGCAGCTTTTCACGCAGAGTGAAGCCGTTTGTGACGTTCCTGGCGAGAATAGGCGTGATAGCCCCGACGGTGCTGTTCTGCGTTGTCTGTGCGCTTATGAATGCGCACAGCGGATTGTATATCTACCTGCTTCCCGGCTGCATTGCGTCGTATTATGCAGGGTATCTTTCCTTCGGTAAGGATTACAGCGATATATTTACCCGTGGCTGGTTTGCGGTGTTTTTTGTGGCTTCGGTGCTTGCTGCGATACTTATCGGCTTCACGCATGACGACGCTCTTGTTTCCGACGGAACGACGCAGCTGTGCGTTTCATTCGGCGTGATGATGATAACTGCGGCGATACTCACAAATCAGACCAACATCGATGTTCAGACCCGTCAGCGTGCCGGAGGACGTGCGGTGCTGCCTAGGGGAGTGCGCAGCTATAACTCGCTGCTAATAGCCGGCGCAGGGGCTGTGATACTGTTTCTGTGCCTGTTTGCGAAGCCTGCCGCCGAGGGGATAACGTCGCTGCTGAAGCTTTTTATCGCCCGGATACTGTCGCTGCTGCGCGACAGGGGTGACACGGATTATATGCAGGGCGATATGGAGAACAACAGCTCCGATACGATTGACTATTTTCAGAACAGCAATGAATTTGCGCAGCTGATGATATATCTCCTTATAGCGGTAATGGTGCTGCTTGCGGTAAAGTTCAGGCGGCAGCTGTGGAGGTTCATAAAGGATATTTTTGCGCCGCTTTTCAGGGTGAATATCGAGGAGCAGCCCTCGCCGTTCGTCGATGAGGTCAGCGCCAGCAGCGATGTGCGGCTTCATTCCCGAGAGAACCTGCGCACCGAGCGGGAGATTTTGAGAAAATACCGCCGAGAGGCAGACCCCGTGCTGAAATATCGGCTGGGATACGAGCTTTTCCTTATGCGGCTGGGCAGGAGCGCATTTCCGCAGCTCCCCACCGATACAACCACGATACACCGCAGCAAGGGCGGCATGGCCTTCGGCGGAAGAACCGATGAAAGCGGTCTTGAGGAAATGGTGCGGCAGTACAACCGTGTAAGGTACGGCGGAGAGATACCGGGCAGCGCCGCACTGGAGCAGCTTGACAGAGTGCTTGAGGAGATACGCTGATACGCAAAAGGCGATATTCGGAAAAATAACGGCAAAAACAGGAGATAAGAGATGACATTCAGAGAACTTTTGAAGCAAGACGGGCATATCCTGCTGGACGGAGCCATGGGTTCCGTATTGCAGCAGCACGGTCTGAAGCTGGGCGGACTGCCCGAAGAACTGAACTTCACCGAGCCTGAGCTTATACGCTCGATACACAGGAGCTATATTGAAGCGGGAGCGCAGGGCATATACACGAATACCTTCGGTGCGAACAGACACAAGCTGCAGAACAGCAGCTATACCGTCGAGCAGGTAATAAAGCAGGCCTTGAAGCTCGCCCGCGAAGCCGCCGAGGGAACAGACGTTCTGGTGGGACTTGACATAGGCTCTCTCGGCAGAATGCTCCGCCCGACGGGAGATATGCCTGTGGACGAGGCGTACGACATGTTCCGTGAAATAGTGACCGCCGGCAGGGAAGCGGACTTTATCGCCATCGAAACCATGACCGACCTCATGGAAATAAAGACTGCGCTGCTTGCCGCAAAGGAGAATTCCGACCTGCCTGTGATATGCACCATGTCATTCGAGCAGAATATGCGCACCTTTACAGGGTGCAGCCCCGCTGCAATGGCGCTTACTCTCAGCGGACTGGGTGCGGACGTTATCGGTATGAACTGCTCCATAGGGCCCGAGGACGCCATGCCAGTCGTTGACGAGATACTCAAATGGAGCAGCGTTCCCGTGCTTATCCGTCCGAACGCAGGGCTTCCCGACCCCGCAACCAACCTGTACAATACAACCCCGCAGGAATATGCGGAGGTAATGGAGCGTATAGCCGCAAAGGGCGTAAAGGTGCTGGGCGGCTGCTGCGGAACCACCCCCGATTTTATCCGTGAAGTATCAAAGCGCTTAAAGGGCAAGACCTGCGTTATGCCCGAGCATGAGATACCTGCGGCGGTGTGCAGCGCCTCAACCGTTGTGACGGTGGACACCGTCAGGATAATCGGCGAGCGTATCAATCCCACGGGAAAGAAGCTGTTCAAGGAAGCGCTCAAAAAGCACGACCTCGATTACATTATGCGGCAGGCGCTGGAACAGACTGCCGCAGGCGCCGAGATACTTGACGTGAACGTAGGTCTGCCTGATATTGACGAAAAGGAAATGATGCTTTCCGCCGTGAACTCTATCCAGTCGGTAACGGACGCACCATTGCAGATAGACACGACGGAGCTTCCTGTGCTTGAAGCGGCTCTGCGCATCGTATCCGGCAAGCCGATAGTCAATTCCGTCAACGGCGAGGAGGAAAAGCTGCGCACGGTGCTGCCGCTGGTGAAAAAATACGGCGCTGCGGTGGTCGGACTTACGCTTGACGAACACGGTATTCCAAAGACAGCCGAAGAGCGCTTTGCCATTGCGCGGAAGATATTGGACAGAGCGCTTGAATACGGCATACCGAAGCGGGACATATATATCGACTGCCTGACGCTCACCGCCTCCGCCGAGCAGGACGGCGTGAACGAAACGCTGAAAGCGGTTCGCATGGTGACCGAGAAGCTGGGGCTGAAAACCGTTCTGGGCGTATCGAATATTTCGTTCGGTCTGCCCAACCGAGAGCTTGTGAACACCACGTTCATTTCGCTTGCAATGCAGTGCGGACTTACTCTGCCGATAATGAACCCGAATGTCGCAGGCATGACGGGGGCGGTGCGGGCTTTCAGGCTGCTGAGCGGCTACGACCGCAGCGGTACGGATTTCATCGAGAGCTACGGCGCAGAGGTAAAGAAGCCTGCGGCGGCAGCGGTTACGGCGGATATGGATATTTCCGACGCAGTGGCCGCAGGGCTAAAGGCGGAGGCTGCGGCTGCGGCGGAGAAGCTGCTGAGCGGCGGCATCGACCCCATGGAGCTTATCAACGGAAAGCTGATACCGGCGCTGGACACGGTTGGTGACAAGTTCGGAAAGGGTACCATATTCCTGCCGCAGCTTATACAGTCCGCAGGTGCGGCTCAGGCGGCGTTCGATGCGGTTAAAAAGGCAATATCCGAGCGTGGGGGCAGCGGCGTTTCCGCCGGAAAGGTTGTGCTTTGCACCGTCAAGGGAGATATCCACGATATCGGAAAGAATATCGTAAAAACTCTGCTGGAAAACTACGGCTTTGACGTAATCGATCTCGGCAAGGACGTGGATTATCAAACGGTGGTGGACGCAGCGATAAAGTACGATGTGCGCTTGGTAGGACTTTCGGCGCTTATGACCACTACCCTGAAGAGCATGGAGAACACAATAAAGCTGCTGCGCGAAAACAACGTAAACTGCAAGGTGGTTGTCGGCGGCGCAGTTCTCACTCCCGAATACGCAGAGAAGATAGGCGCAGATTTCTACGCAAGGGACGCAAAGGAAACCGTGGATATAGCACGAAAGGTTTACGGCGTAAATTGATTTTCGGAAGAAATAAAAAACAGCGGATTTTACACGTCCGCTGTTTTTTATTTGTTTGCGATTTACTTAAGGATTTCCTCTGCCGCCGAATTGTCTGCCGTTATCGCATAATAAACGGTATTTCCGTCCTGTTTTACTATGCAGTCATCGAATTTGTACATTTCCTCGGGGGTGTAGTCCCGATAAGTTTCTTTCTGCGTTTCGATGCGCAGGTCGAGCGCCGCCTTTATTTCGTCTGCCTTTTCTACGGTGTCTGCGGTGAATATCCCGAATTCATCGGGGTAAGCGCCCGAGCCGCAGGTATATGCGGCGTAATCCGAAATATCATCGGCGGTGAAGCCTAAGCGAAGCTCCATGTTTTCTTCGCTGACTTCTACCATTTCTCCGGAAAATTCCACTTCCGCCAGAAGCTTTTCCGCCTTTTCTTTTGCGGAGAGGGAAGCTTCGCTGTCGGTGCCGGCCGTTGAAGCGGCTGACGCTGCCGATGAGCTGTCGGTCGTGCCGGAGGAATTGCCGCTGCCGGAGCAGCCTGCAAGGAGTACCGCTGCAAGAAGCGCAGCCGCAGTAAGTGTTTTTTTCATGTTCGTTGTCCTTTCTGTTCTTATATCAGGCTCTCTATGTAGGAAAGCATTACCTTATAGGTTGCGCCCTTGAAGTGAAGTCCGTCGTTTTCCGCATATTCATGCAGGAAATAGCCGTTTTCGTCCGAGAGCAACGTGTACATATCAATATATGTCAGTCCGTTTTCGGCTGCGAGAGCCTTGATAAATTTGTTGAAATCGGTTATCATCGTGTTGTCGATATCCGAGTTTGCGGCAGCGGAGCTGTCGTCTGTGACGGGAGTTACCGCCATGAGGTACACCGTGCTGTCCGGGCATTTGTCCTCAAGCTTTGACAGCAGCGTGCGGTAGCTGTCCTCCATTGCGGAGGCGGTGGTTATGCCGTTGGAGCCGAGCATGACGAAAATTCTCTTAGGCTGCATTTTCGCTGCGTAATCAAGAGCGGTGCCTGTTGTTCCGTCGCCGAGAGCGATTTCCGTGTTATATGCCTTATATGGGGTGTAACCTACCGCTGCGGCAACATTTTTCGCAGAAAGATAACCGTATGATGAAAGCCCGGTTGTAATGCTGTCGCCGATAAAGAGATCGTCCGCAAAGAATTCCTTGTTGAAATCCTCGGAAAGCCCGGAGCTTTCGGGTTCGGACTCCGTCTGCCCGGAAGCTGTTGTTTCTTCGGGAGCGCTTGTGGTCTGTGCGGCGGTTGCGGCAGTTGTGGCAGCGGGAATTTCCGTCCCTGCCGCCTTAGAGGAAGCCTCGGGTTCGGGCGCTTCGGTGATGTAGCGCTGTATATAGCTTAGAATGTACTCGTAGGTAGCGCTGGTGAGGTGCATTCCGTCCACCTCGTTGTATTCGGATTTCAGGAAGCCGCTGTCGTCGCTCATGTGCGAGTTCAGGTCGAGATAGATAATGCCAAGCTCGCTGCTGAGCGTCTTGAGATATTCGTTGAAAGAACGCACGTTGTCGTTGGTTATTCCCGCGCTCGAAGCGGCGGTGCTGTTCTCGGTCACGGGAGTGATGGAGCAGCAGTATATAACGGCGTTGGGGCAGGCGCTTTCAAGCTTTGTCATAAGGTCACGGAAGCTGTTCTGCATTGCGTTGGGGGAATTAAGCCCGTTAAAGCCCAGCATGAGGAATATGCGTTCCGGCTGCATGGCTTCGGCATAGGAGAGCGCAGTGCCGCTGCTGCCGTCGCCGAGGGTTATCGCCTCCGCATGCGCCTTATAGGGTGTAAGGTTCACGTTTGCCGCAACGTTGGCGCTGTCCAGCTTATCGTAGTCTGTAAGTCCGACGGCAATGCTGTCGCCGATGAACAGATCCTTGCCGAAGAACTCCTTGCTGTAATCGCCGGAGCCGAAATCCACATCGGTGAACTCCGGTTCTGGTTCAGCCGTAGGCTCAACGACCTCGACGGTGGCAGGCTCTGGCTCGGATACTTCGGGCTGCTGATTTTCCGGCTTGCCTTTCCAGACGTTCAGCAGTATTATCAGCGCAGCGATTATCACCGCAAGTCCCGCCGAAAGTATTATCACCTTTTTTGCCGTCGGGGAAAGTCCGGAGCTTCTGCCGCCTTTTCCCGATATCTTTTTGTTTGTTTTCTTCATTATTTTCTCCCAATTATATTATGTATTTCTATTCCGAAAGCCCTGCCAGCAGGAATACCGCCGGAGAGTTCCAGTATATCGTGACCTCGTTGAGCGAGTAGCATTCCATATTGTCGGAAAAGCACCTCATCGGCGGCGTACCCTTCGGAATGAGCGCAGCCGCATATTTATCGTCGAGGTGACAGTTCGGCCCGCCGCTGACAAGTCCGGGGAAGCACTCCTCTATTTGATCCGCATATGCCTGCCTGTGGTGGGGGTAATTCACGCAGAAGCTGCCGACTCCGGTAACGAAGCTGTAACCCGTGGCGTTTACGCCCAAGAGGTAATCCAGCTGCTTCACGGCGTATTTTCTGAACCTCGGTTTGCCGTTGACGGAGTTTTTCTCCAGCCAATCCGCAATCAGGAATATCATGCCGTTTGTGAGCACCTGCATGTTGCTGCCCCAGTGGAAATCGTCAGCCGTCAGCGATACGCCCCAGCCGCTTTTTTCGCAGATATCCTCAAGGCTTTCCGCACGGGCGATGAAGTCGCCGCTGAGCAGGCTCTTCAGTGCGCTGCCGGTTCTTTCGTTCAGCAGCAGCGACAATGAGCCGAAGCCTCCCACCGAGGCGAAGCCCAGCGCAGTACGGGGAAATCCGGTTTTCAGCATTTGCGTTGCCGCCGAATAGAAGCGCTCCTCGCCGAGTGCCGAGAACAACTCCGCCGCCGCCCAAAAGCGGTTGTCCGCGTCCGAATGTTCGCCGTAAACTCCCGTTTCGCAGCCCTCCGGGTTAGAGAAGCCTATGAACTGCGGGTTTTTCTCCAGCCAGTCGTAAGCGGCGAGGGAGCATTTGAGCAGCCAGTCGGCAAAGGCGACGTCATATTTGCGGTAAACGGTGGAGGCGAGCGCAGTCACAGCCGCAAAATCAGCCGTGGCGCTGGTGGAGATGGGGAGAACGTACATTTGTTCGTTGTCGTCCTCCGGCATAACGAATGCGGCGTGCTTTGCCGTGGTAGCCTTATGCCATACGGCGCCGTCAAATCTCTGCATTTTCAGCAGCCATTCCAGCTCATGGCGGCATTCTGTGAGAACGTCCGGCATATCAGAGGGCTTGCCCGGGATATTTATATCCTGCCTGCCGAAAGCCTTGGGGAAAAGCTTCCAGCCGTAAAGCAGGTGAGCCAGCGCCGCTGCCGCCGGCGTGACATATCTGCCGTAATCCCCGGCGTCATGCCAGCCGCCGGATATCTCCACCGAAACGGAAGGGTTCTCCCACAGCAGCGCTCTTTGGCAATGGCATTTGCCGTGTACCCACGGGCCTGCGTATTCCGGCAGAAGCTCGCAGCCGCAGCGCTGATAGTAAAACGCCTTCATGCACTTGTCAAAGCAGTCCTCGTGTACGTTTTCGCCTATCTCGAAGCTGACGGAGCTTTCTCTGCCCGAAATCAGGCTGTATTTTCCGGGAACGTTCAGCGCCGAAAAGTCTGCGCGCCATACCTCCCTGCCGGAGGCAGGATCATATCCGAACGGCACAGCCGTACCGGAAAACACCTGTCTGCCGTTTTCGTCGGCCACCGCAAAATAGGAAGCCGGAAAGGTGAATACGGCGGTTTTTTCATCGCCGGGTTTGTAACCCGCCTGATTTACGAAGATATTCATGGGCGGGTCGATCATTTCGGGACTTGGATTTTCTATTTCGCTATTGTTCATTTCTTTGACCTCTTTTGTTTTAAGGATCAGGTAAGGTTCGGGAATAAATAACGCTTTGCGTTTATTTTATCACATTTTCACAAATAAGTCAATATGATAACCTTTATAAAATTAGTGAATATGTAGCACTACAAAACTATACCGACCTGTTTGTGACAAGTACTTGACAATCAGGTGTAAATGCGATATAATAAATACATATGTCCGGCAGAATTATAATTGCCGAGGCTCTTTTGTTTGTGTATTAAGACCGTCTGCCATAATGAACGTGAATAATCATGGGAAGTCGGTCAAATATATTATAAGGAAATAATTTGCAGTTATTATATATCGACCGACAGCACAGAAGAAATAATTTATTCCCGGATTTGTTCTGACTCCGGGTGACATCGGCCGACCGTTTCGCTGCGGCTTCATTTGCCGTAATGAAGTGGTTTGTTCCACACTGTCGTATTACTCACATCACGGGGATATATTCGGATCCGTTATTGTCCGAGGTATTCCGGTTTTTGCAGTCAGTCCTGCCCTTCATTCGGGGGAGGCAGCGCTGCGGGGCTTTCGCCCGAAACGGTGCAGCTGTGCCGTTTTGGAGTGTACAGCCCTTGTACTTATTAATGTGTGGACGCTTTTTCGTTTTATGGGTCTGTGCTTTCGGTTTTCCGCAGAGGAACAGTCTGCCTGTTCGGGCGGAGGATGTGTTTTGCTGCACCGCAGAAAGGAAAGTTATATGGGATTATTGACAAACAACAAGCTCCTCACCGAAACCGAGAATATTGCGCCAAAGAACAGAACCGAGCATATCCGGCAGCAAAAGCAGGAAAGGCAGACTGCCGCTGACGACAGCGGGAGCGACAGGAAATACCGCACCAAATTTACTCCTGTAAAAAAGACTGACATCAAGTCCAGGGCGCAGGAGCGCCCTCGGCGCGACCAGCGGGATAACGGGCAGCAGCGTCAGCCGGCGAAGAAGCAGCCACGAGAGATACGCTATGCGCCCGTGAAATTCACTGCGCTGGGCGGTCTGAACGAGATAGGCAAAAATCTCTATGTTTACGAGTGCTGCAACGATATGTTCATTGTTGACTGCGGACTTGCGTTCCCGGACGAGGATATGCCGGGCGTTGACATTGTAGTGCCCGATTTCACCTACCTTGAGAAGAACCGGGATCGTTTCCGGGGCATAGTTATAACCCACGGACACGAGGACCACATAGGTGCGCTCCCGTATCTGCTGAAGAAAATCAATGTGCCTATCTACGGCACAAGGCTCACCCTCGGTCTTGTGGAGGGAAAGCTCAAGGAGCACGGTCTGCTGTCGCAGGCTTCACTGAACGTAGTCGAGCCGAGGCAGAATGTCCGCATGGGCTGTATGTCGGTGGAGTTCATCAGGGTGAACCATTCGATACCGGATTCATGTGCGCTTGCTATCCATACTCCTGCCGGAGTAATCGTACACACCGGCGACTTCAAGGTGGATTACACCCCGATTGAGGGCGGAATTATAGATCTGGCACGCTTCGGCGAGCTTGGAAACCGCGGCGT
Source organism: uncultured Ruminococcus sp. (assembly GCA_964425035.1). GTDB lineage: Bacteria > Bacillota > Clostridia > Oscillospirales > Ruminococcaceae > CAG-115. The sequence goes on along the minus strand of CAYRLM010000009.1, from coordinate 12,051 downwards.
GCTGGCGCTCATGTCCGAAAGCACCAATGCGGAGCGCCCCGGTTACACGAAATCCGAGCGTTCGGTCGGCGAGAGCTTCAAGAACCTGTTCAATTCCGCAGAGGGCAAGCGAATTATTATCGCAACGTTCTCCAGCAATATCCACAGAATACAGCAGATAATCGACCAGGCGGCGGTGCATGACAGAAAGGTAGCGGTTTCCGGCAGAAGTATGCAGAACGTTATCGCCAAGGCGGTTGAGCTGAATTACGTCAAGGTACCCGAGGGAATGCTCATAGATATCGAGGACGTAAACAAATATCCGCCGGAGAAGCTGGTCATCTGCACTACGGGCAGTCAGGGCGAGCCGCTCTCCGCTCTTTCGAGAATGTCCAGCGGCGACCACAGGCAGGTCACTATCACCCCGATGGATTTCATAATCATTTCGGCAACGCCTATACCCGGCAACGAGAAGCTTGTCACCAAGGTAGTGAACGACCTGATGAAGCAGGGCGCAGAGGTCATTTATGAGAGCATGTACGAGGTTCATGTTTCCGGTCATGCCTGTCAGGACGAGCTGAAAATGATGATATCCCTCACCAAGCCGAAGTTCTTCATTCCGATACACGGCGAGTACAAGCACCTCAAAAAGCACAGCAAGCTTGCCATGGGAATGGGTATTCCCGAAGAGAATATATTTATAGCGGATCTGGGTCAGGTGCTTGAAACGGACGGCGTTGAGATGAAGTTCACAGGCACCGTGCCATCGGGCAGGGTAATGGTGGACGGCTACGGCGTGGGAGATGTCGGCAGCGTTGTGCTGCGTGACAGAAAGCATCTCGCAGAGGACGGCGTAATGATAATCGTGGCAACCATCGACCGAGAGAGCGGCAGCGTTCTGGCAGGCCCGGATATCGTGTCGAGAGGCTTCGTGTATGTGCGTGAGAGCGAGGAGCTTATCGAAGAGGCGAAGCAGCTTATGAAGCAGGTGATGGAAAGCTGCCGTGACCGCAATATCCGCGAGTGGGGCAATATCAAGTCGGCAATGCGGGACGCTTTGAGCGATTACATTTATTCAAAGACAAAGCGCAGTCCGATGATTCTGCCGATAATCATGGAAGTGCAGGGCAGACAGGACTGAAATTCCGCAGGCTGCGGTTGAAAGCAGGAGGATTCCCCCTTGAAGAATTTTTACAGGAGCAATATTCTGCTGGCGCTGGTTCTGGCGCTGGTGGTGTGCCTTATTTCGATGGATATCGTTCTGTTCTCGGATCAGCCGGGGGCGTTCTGGATATCTCTTCCGCTGCTTATACTGGTGTCCGGGCTGACGCTCGGCAAGCTGCTCCAGATACGCCTGAATGAGTATGCGTATTACGACAGACTGGATAAATCCATTGACAACGCCAATCACAAGGCGCTGATGAGTTTTCCGCTTCCCGTGGCGCTGGTCAACGACGAGCGCAGGATAGTCTGGTGCAACGACGGCTTCGTCAATGCGTTTTTCCGCCCAAGCGAGGACGAGAGCAGCATTGACGTGCTGACGAACGAGCATTTGTCCCTTTTTGCCGGGGACGGCAGGGAAATCGGGATAAACGGCAGGTGGTACAGGGTGACCGCTCGTGAGGTGTTATACTCCGACGACGCCAAGGACAGCAGCCGCAGGCTTATCCCGGCGGGTGCGATAGATTCCGCAAACAAGGTAAATATCCTGTATTTCACTGACATCACAGGCTACAAAAGCCTTCAGGAGGAACACAGAAGATCAAAGCCGGTTGTTCTGATAATATCGGTGGATAATTACGACGATACCGTCGGCAGCAGCCGAGAGAGCGACAAGACCTTTATCAGCGTGCAGATAGACCGTCTGCTCGAGGATTATTTTTCCGAAATGAACGCCGTTCTGCGGAAAATAACCGGCGATAAGTTCATCGTTATCGTTGAGGAACGCTTCGTGCAGAAAATGATAGACGAGCGTGTAAAGCTGCTTGAAAAGGCCCGCCAGATTAAGGTAAACGACCGCATGGCGGTAACTCTTTCCATCGGCGTGGGCAGAACCGCCTCAAATCTTTGCGAGAGCGAGAGCTATGCATGGCAGGCGCTGGATAAGGCGATAGGCAGAGGCGGCGATCAGGCGGTTGTGCGCAAGGAGTCCGGCTACGACTATTTCGGCGCAGAAACACAGCGCACCGAGAGGAACGGCAGCAGCGTAAGAACAAGGATAACCGCCGACCGCATCAAGGTTCTGATAAACTCCGCCGACGCCGTGTACATAATGGGTCACGGATACGGCGATTACGACAGCGTGGGCGCTGCGATAGGGCTTGCCGGCGCCATAAGAAGAATGGGCAAGCAGGCGTTCGCATGCGTCAGCCGTGAGCTTGACCGCAACGGCAACACCAAAAACCTGTCCGAGCCGCTGCTTATGCGGTTCGCCGAGTACGATCCGCCGCTTGTCATCGAGCCTAAGGTTGCGGCGGTGCGGTTTACGGAAAGCTCCCTGCTGGTGATAGTCGATACGCATATCGAGAAAAAGGTGGACAGCCGAGAGCTGTTTGAAAAAGCGGATTCGGGTCATGTTGTCGTAATAGATCACCACAGAAAGGCGGACAACGAGATACAGGCGGTTATCAGCTGGGTAGATCCCAATGCGTCGTCCGCTTCGGAAATGGTGACAGACCTGCTGCAATATTTCGGAGAAGCGGGTACATTGCAGCCGCTGGAGGCAGAGGCGCTTCTCGCAGGTATCACGCTGGATACCAAGGATTTTGTCATGAGGACGGGTGAAGCCACCTTTGAGGCGGCGGCAAGGCTGCGTAAGTTCGGGGCGGATACAATTTTGGTAAAGAAGCTTTTCGCAACCTCGATGAAGTCCCGTATGCGCAAGTCCGCTGTTATTGCGGCGGCGGAGATGTACCGCAGCTTTGCGATTTCGGTGGTGGAGGAATCCTTTGAGGATATCCGCGTGGTATGCTCTCAGGCAGCGGACGAAATGCTGAATATCACCGACGTAGACGCAGCGGTCACGGTATACCCCATTGAAAACGGCTGGAGTTACAGCGCACGCTCCCTCGGCAAGGTAAACGTTCAGGTGCTGATGGAAAACATCGGTCTGAAAAAGGACGACGGCGGCGGTCATCTGACGATGGCGGGCGCACAGCTCTACAATATAACAAAAGATGAAGCGGTAGAGAAGCTTCGTGAAGCTATCGACAGCTATTACGACAATCTTCCGCAGGATTGATACAGGAGGTCAGAAACATGAAGGTTATACTGTTACAGGACGTAAAGGGTACCGGCAAGAAGGGCGAGGTGCATGAGGTAAAGGACGGGTACGGTGTCAACTTCCTCATAAAGAAGGGGCTTGCGCAGGAAGCAAGCGCAAAGAACCTCAACCTGCTTCAGGGTCAGAAGGATTCCGCTCAGCATAAGATAGATGTTGATGTGGCAAATGCAAAGGAGATTGCCGGGAAGCTGGCGGACAGGAAAGTCACCGTCAAGGCTAAGGCAGGACAGAACGGCAGACTTTTCGGCACTGTCACAGCCAAGGAGGTTTCGGCTGCGATAAAGCAGGAGCTGGGCTGTGATGTTGACAAGAAGAAAATCGCTATTGATATGAAGATAGAGGGCTTTGGGGATTTTGCGGCTGAGGCAAGACTGTATGCCGGGGTGTCAGCTAAGTTCACAGTTTCGGTTGTAGAGGGCTGATATGGCTGAGTACGACCTGTCCGGGGTTAATATTCCGTATAATCTCGACGCAGAGCAGTCCGTCCTCGGCGCAGTGCTGATGGACGGCGAGGCAATGTCGGAGCTGGCAACGATATTGCAGCCGGATCACTTCTATGTTTCGCTGAACCGAGAGGTGTACGGCGTTATGCTGAATATGTTCATCACCGGCGACAGAATAGATGTTGTGACGGTGCTTGAAGCATGTATGCGGCAGGGCATATTTGAAACGAACGAGCAGGCAAAGGAATACCTGACCCGTATCATGACCGCTGTTCCGAGCATATCTTCGGTGTCGAAATATGCGCAGATAGTCGTCGATAAGTACATGACCAGAAGCCTGATATTTGCCGCCAAGGAAATAATCGACACCGCAAACGAGGGCGCAGAGGACGCAAATACTCTGATAGATTTCGCCGAGCAGAAGATATTCGACATCAGAAGCGGCGCCGAGATAAAGGGTCTGACCCACATCAGCGGTATTGTTCTCGACAGAATAAACGCTCTCAACGACCTTTACAAGCAGGCAAAATCCGGCGGCGGAGCCTCGATAACGGGACTTTCCACACTCTACAAGGAGCTTGACAAGCGGATTTACGGTCTGAACAAGTCGGATCTGATAATCCTTGCCGCAAGACCCGGTATGGGCAAGACCTCCTTTGCGATGAATATTGCGACCAATGTCGGCAAGAAATACAGCGACACGGCAGTGGCGGTATTCAGTCTTGAAATGTCCAAGGAGCAGATTGTCAGCCGAATGATAAGCAGCGAGGCGTCGCTGACGTCCGAAGCGATGAAAACCGGCGTTATTCCCGACGAAAAGTGGAAGGACATCGGCAGAGCGGCTGAGGTGCTGTCAAGGCTGAACATCTACATTGACGACACTCCCGGCATAACGGTTGCCGGCATAAAGGCGAAGCTGCGCCGAATGAAGAACCTCGGTCTGGTGGTGATTGACTACCTCCAGCTGATGTCGTCCACGAGAAACTACAACGGCAACCGTGTTGTGGAGATATCTGACATCACCAGAAATCTGAAAATAATGGCGAAGGAGCTGAACGTTCCCGTAATCACGCTCTCGCAGCTGGCAAGAGGCCCGGAGCAGCGTCCCGACAAGCGCCCGCTGCTGTCGGATCTGCGTGAATCAGGCTCTATCGAGCAGGATGCCGATATTGTAATGTTCCTTTACCGCAACGCATATTATGACAAGACAGACCCGAACGTGAACTCCTGCGAGTGCATTGTCGCAAAGAACCGCCACGGCGAGCCGGGAACGGTGCCGCTGGGCTGGGACGGCGAATTTACACGCTTTACGAACGCAGAGTTCGTGCGTCAGGAGAACTGAAATGGAGTTTCTTGAGAAGATAGCCTCGGCATGTGCCGATTATCAAATGATTGAAAGGGGGGACGCTGTTGTTGCCGCTTTATCCGGCGGTGCGGACAGCGTTTCTCTTCTGTATGCATTGAAGCAGCTGTCGGAAACGCTGGGAATAACCCTGTCCGCCTGCCATATAAATCACCGTATCCGCGGAGAGGAAAGCGACAGGGATATGCATTTCTGTGAGGAATTATGCGGCAGACTGGGCGTTCCGCTGACTATAAGGGAGGCAGATGTCGTTTCAATGCAGCAAAAGCACGAGAGCCTTGAGGAATGCGCCCGTCGGGTACGGTATGGTTTTTTTGCGGAGGTTTCCGCCGGGAAAAAGCTCGCCACGGCACACAATTCCAACGACTGCGCCGAAACCGTGCTGCTGAACCTTATGCGCGGCACGGGGCTTAAAGGTCTGTGCGGAATACCTCCGGTGCGCGGGAACATCATCAGACCGCTTATTTACTGCACCCGTGCAGATGTGGAGGAATACTGCCGCAGCAGCGGTCTTTCGTGGGTCACGGACAGCACAAATCTGAACGTGGACTACACCAGAAACAAGATACGGCATATTATCCTGCCGGAAATGCTTAAAATAAACGGCTCGCTGTATTCCACGGTGAACCGAATGGAGCGCAGCCTTCGTGCGGACAGCGATTTCCTTGAAAGCATGGCGGCGGAGAAGCTCAAAGAAGCACGCTGTCCCGGAGGATATTCGGCGGCAAGGCTGGCGGAGCTTCCCACGTCGCTGCAAAGCCGTACGATACGCATGATATTAAGCGGCGGAGGCATAGAGCCGAGCGCACTGCGCATAAACACCGCCGCCGAAATACTGACCGCAGGCAGAGGAAAATTCAACCCCTGCCGAGGAAAGTTTTTTGTGGTAAAGCGAGGTGTTGCGTATGTTGAGCAAGCGGAGCAGCACTATAAAAAGCACGAAAAGGCCAACAATCTGTAAATGCTTGGGTATTTCGGGCTTTTAGGCTTTTTAACTTAACCGAAGGCATTCTGTAAATTTTCAGAAAATGTTCACCGAAATAGTTTGCATTTTGACCGAAAGTGTGATATAATAAACGAAACGTTTATTATATGATTAAAAGTCCATGCACATTCGCAAATAGGAGTGCAGTTCGGACAATTTGTTCAAATCAATAATAGGACAATTGCACACAATTGTGGTGCAAATCATGAATTCAGCGTTATATACTATATATAGAGGAAATAAGTTCCGGAAAGGCGGTATTAATGAATTCAAACAAGTTCAAGGGTGTAATTATTTATCTGATAATTATTTTCCTGCTCATATTCGGGCTTGTGTCCGTACTTAACATGGCCGGCAGCGCAACAAAGTCAGTGACGTCATATTCGAGCGTTATGGCGGAGTTCGACGCACTTAACGTATCGGAGTTCCAGCTGGATCTCGGAAGCGGCACTCTCACCTATCGGCTGAAGGGCGAGGACGGCAGCAAGGCGGCGCATTCCTATTCCGTGCCGAATGTAAGCATTTTCTACAACGACATCAATTCCGGCTATACCGAGGACGGCAGAGCGGCTACTTACCGCCAGCGCTATAACGAAGCCAACCCCGACGCACCGCTCAAGGAGGACTATATCCCTGTCAGCGACAATACGTTCCTGACAAGCGTCCTGCCTTATCTGCTGCTTGTCGGCGTGATGATAATATTTACCGTCATCGTTATGCGCCAGAGTACAGGCGGCGGCAAGATGTCAAGCTTCTCAAAGGCTAACGTCCGCCAGAATTCCGGCAAGAAGGTGACGTTCAACGACGTTGCCGGCGCAGACGAGGAGAAGCAGGAGCTTGAGGAGATCGTTGACTTCCTCAAAAACCCCGGAAAGTACCGTGAAATCGGTGCGAGAATACCCAAGGGCGTTCTGCTTGTAGGCCCTCCCGGAACAGGTAAAACACTGCTTGCAAAGGCTGTTGCCGGGGAAGCGGGTGCACCGTTCTTCTCAATAAGCGGCTCTGACTTTGTTGAGATGTTTGTCGGCGTGGGCGCTTCCCGTGTGCGTGACCTGTTTGAACAGGCCAAAAAGAAAACTCCGTCCATCATCTTCATTGATGAGATTGACGCAGTCGGACGCCAGAGAGGAGCAGGTCTTGGCGGAGGTCATGACGAGCGAGAGCAGACTTTGAACCAGCTGCTTGTCGAAATGGACGGCTTCACCGAGAACGACTCCATTATAGTAATGGCGGCGACAAACCGCCGAGATATCCTTGACCCGGCTCTGCTTCGTCCGGGACGCTTCGACAGACAAATCGTCGTGAACTATCCCGACATCAAGGGGCGCGAGGAGATACTCAAGGTACACACAAGAAACAAGAACATCGGTCCCGATGTTGACCTCAAGACAATTGCGGCAACTACCGCCGGATTTACCGGTGCGGATCTCGAGAACCTCGTGAACGAGGCGGCGCTGCTGGCGGCAAGGGCAAACCGCAAGGCTATAACCAAGCGCGACATTGAGGAGGCAACCATCAAGGTAGTGGCAGGTCCCGAAAAGAAGTCCAAGGTCGTTACTCCGGAGGAGAAGCGGCTGACGGCTTACCACGAGTCTGGTCACGCAATAACCACTTATTTCTGCAAATCGCAGGACAAGGTTCACCAGGTGTCAATAATCCCCAGAGGCATGGCGGGCGGATTTACGATGCATGTCCCCGAAAAGGATCGCTCTTTCGTAAGCAAGACCTACATGGAGGAGGAAATCATCGTTCTGCTGGGCGGGCGTGTTGCCGAGAAGCTCATTCTTGACGATATTTCCACCGGAGCCTCCAATGATATCGAGCGTGCCACCACAGTCGCACGAAACATGGTTACCCGCTACGGCTTCTCCGAGAAGCTGGGCCCGATACTCTACGGTCATGAAAATCAGGAGGTATTTCTGGGCAGGGATTATTCGCAGGGCAGGAATTATTCCGAGAATGTCGCTGCGGAGATAGACGGAGAGATAAGGGAGCTTATCGAAACCGGCTATGAAAAGGCAAAGGAGATACTCACCCAGCACGGCGACCTGCTGGAGCGCTGCGCACAGTTCCTCATGCGGCACGAAAAGATTGACGGCGCCGACTTCTACAAGCTCATGGCGGACGAAATAGATCTTGACGGAAATCCCAAGGGTCAGCCGGAAGCTTTTGTTGAAGCGGAAAAGCCGGCAGCGGACGCACAAGCCGAGAACGCCGCCGCTCCCGAAAGCGAGGAGGGCGAAGTCTGCACCTCCTGCGGTTTTGTGAACAAGCCGGGCAGCTCTTTCTGCCAGAAATGCGGAAAGCCGCTGGATAAATAATTCAGCCAACAAAGCCGCCCTGCAACGGGCGGCTTAGACCGTCGAAAAAGCCCCGTTGGGGCTTTTCCGACGAACATCCCAGCTGCGCGCACTCACTGTCGGCTTTGCCGACAGTTCGCACACTTGCTGGGATAGAAGTGTTTTTTGCCCCGGGAAACCCGTGGCAAAAAACGGATTTTAATAGCCTGCTTTGCAGGTAAAACGAAGTTTTTCGACAAACCGAGCCGCCCTGCAACGGGCGGCTTTTAGTGGGTTTATGGACAAAAAGGAAGATAAAAATGGAACTGGAATTCATAGATAAAGCGCCTACACTGGAGGAATACAAGGACATGCGCCGTCAGGTGAACTTTATGGTGCTTTCGGACAGGATATGCAGCAACGTTCTCAACAACGCTTTCCATATAACCACGGTTCGTGACAACGGCAGGTGTGTGGGAATGATAAGGGTGCTGTCCGAGGGGGGATATGCGAATTTTATCACAGACGTGATAGTCATACCCGAGTATCAGCATAAGGGTATCGGAAAGCAGCTCATGCGCCGCACGATGGAGTATCTGTATTCAACGCTTGAACCGGGGGAGAAGATAGTCGTCTATCTGATGTCGGCAAAGGAGCGCGAGCCGTTTTATCGGCAATTTGGCTTCCGTGACCGCCCGAACGAGCTTCTGGGCGCAGGTATGAGCCAATGGCTGGAAAAATAAACCTCCCGATGCAGCAGTTTTTTCATCATGAAAATTGTGTGTAATCACTGTTTGATGTTGACAGGACAGATTAATTATGATAAAATAAAAATGTACATACAAGCACAAAGGTTCATGCTTTATCATTTTTAATTATGGAAAGAGGTAATAATATGCAGAGAGTTTGCAGTAAATGCGGCACTTTGGTAACAGGTGACGGGGATTTTTGTCCGTCATGCGGCAGCTCGCTCCCATCAGTGGTGGATCTTAACAAGAACGGCGCTTCGCAGAGCGCACAGTACGGCGCTCCCGGACAGAATTCTTATCAGGGCGGAACGCCGAATTACGGCACGCCTACATCTACGACATATGCCAATTCGGGCAGCACACAGTATTCCCAGCCGATTCCTAATCAGGAGATGACACTCGGTCAGTGGGTGGCTACCGTCATCTGCTGCACATGGTTCGGAATTATCAGTCTTATACTTTGCATTGTGTGGGGCTTCAGCGACAGCACTCCCACGGCAAAGAAGAACTACTGCCGTGCAATGCTGATACTTCAGGTCATAGGGATAGTTTTATACATCATCTTTTTGATAGTGTTTATTTCTATTCTGAGCGCAAACGAAGATTTAATGTCTGAAATTATGTATGGTCTATGACAGATCTCGGCAGGATAATCGCAGTGACCGGGCATTACGGCTCGGGCAAGACAAATCTTTCGGTAAATCTCGCGGTTGACTATGCAAAGGCGGGAGAAAGGGTCACGATAATCGACCTTGATATCGTGAACCCGTACTTCCGCACCGCCGACCTGTCCGATTTGTTCGACAGCTACGGAATAAAGCTTATTGCGCCGCAATTTGCCAACACAAACCTCGATATTCCGTCGCTGGGTCTGGATATGGCGGCAGTCGCAAACGGCTGCGAAAGGCTCGTTATAGATGTCGGCGGCGACGATTCGGGAGCGGTGGCGCTGGGGCAGTATTCTGCGGTGCTGAACAACTTCGGCTGCTCGCTTTATTATGTCGTGAACAAATACCGCTACCTCACCCGAACTCCCGACGAGGCTGCGGAGCTGCTGAGGGACATCGTGCAGTCATCAAGGATAAGGGCAAAGGGCATAATAAACTGCTCGAACCTAGGATTGCAGACCACTGCGGACGATGTGGTGTCAACGGCGGATTATGCTGAACAATGCGGCAGAGCGGCAGGGATACCGGTAGTTATGACCGCTGCGGAGCGTTCGCTTAACGTAGACGGAGCGTATCCGGTGGACGTGTATATACGCCCGTTCTGGGAAGAGAAATAAAGCCCTATATGGGTATGCAGAACAACCTGCCATAGTGCAGGTGCTTCGTTAAAATGCGAAGCCGGAAAGGGAAATGGAAATGGCAAAGATGAATGTGGACTTTGAGGTCTGCAAGGGCTGTGCGCTGTGTACCACCGCATGTCCCAAAAAGATTGTTGAGATATCTCGGGAAAGGCTCAACGCAAAGGGCTATTACACCGCAGTGTGCATTGACGACGACGCATGTATCGCCTGTGCGATGTGTGCGATGATGTGCCCCGACTGTGCGATAACCATAAGGGCTGACGGAGGTGACAGGTGATGGAAAGAAATCTCATGAAGGGCAACGAGGCTCTTGCCGAGGCTGCCATAAGAGCAGGCTGCAAGTGCTTCTTCGGCTATCCCATCACGCCTCAGACCGAGATATCCGCTTATATGGCGAAGCGTATGCCGAAGGTCGGCGGAGTTTTCTTACAGGCGGAGAGCGAGGTTGCGGCAATAAACATGGTTTACGGCTGCGCAAGCTCCGGCGTTCGCTGCATGACGTCCAGTTCCTCTCCGGGAATTTCACTCAAGAGCGAGGGAGTTTCCTACATGGCAGGTTCGGATCTTCCCTGCGTTGTGGTTAATGTAATGCGTGGCGGCCCCGGTCTTGGCGGCATTCAGCCCTCACAGAGCGATTATTGGCAGGCGACAAGGGCGCTGGGTCATGGGGATTTCCAGATACTTGTTTTTGCACCGTCCTCCGTTCAGGAAATGGCGGATCTGATGGGTCGTGCCTTTGATGAAGCCGATAAGTACAGAATGCCCGCAATGATACTTGCGGACGGGCTTCTCGGACAGATGATGGAGCCTGTGGTGTTCGGGAGCGAAGAGATACAGCAGCACGACCCCGAGGATAAGCCGTGGGCAACAACGGGTCATCATAATAAGAGAAAGCACAATATAATCAACTCGCTGTACTTACAGGCGGAGGAGCTCGAGGAGCTTAACGTTGAGCGCTTCAAGCGTTATGAAACGGTAAAGAGCGAGCTTCACATGGCGGAGCAATACCGCACGGAGGACGCCGACATAGTTGTCGCCGCATACGGCTCCGTCGCAAGACTTGCCAAGGGTGCGGTTGACGCCGCACGGGAGCAGGGAATTAAGGCGGGACTCTTCCGCCCGGTTACTCTCTGGCCGTTCCCGGTTGCGGAGATAAATGAAGCCTGCCGCAGCGCAAAGCGTGTGCTGTGCGTTGAGATGTCCATGGGACAGATGATAGAGGACGTAAAGCTGGCGCTGGAGTGTCGGTTGCCTGTTGATTTCTACGGCCGCACCGGAGGAGTTATTCCCAAGCCCTCGGCTATCCTTGAACAGATAAAGGCGCTTAATGCAAAGGAGGCTGAGTGATATGCCGAATTTCAACAAACCGCACGCACTGACTGACGTTCCGTTTCATTATTGTCCGGGCTGCACCCACGGAATAGTACACCGTCTGGTGGCGGAGGTAATAGACGAAATGGGCATAGAGGGCGACACTGTCGGCATTTGTCCGGTAGGCTGCTCTGTTATGGCGTATGATTATTTCAACTGCGATATGATAGAGGCTGCGCACGGGCGGGCTCCGGCGGTTGCCACGGGAGTAAAGCGGGGAAATCCCGACAAGTTCGTGTTCACCTATCAGGGCGACGGCGACCTTGCCGCAATAGGAACTGCGGAAACGG
>CAYRLM010000008.1:2721-26272 GCA_964425035.1 uncultured Ruminococcus sp. | reverse complement strand
CTGGGCGTGCGGGACTTCGTTCTGGAAAAATACGGCGCCGAGCTTTCCGTCTGCGCCGACAGGGAAGCGGCTGCGGAACAGGTGCGCCGTATTCTGCCGGAGATAGAAAAAAGCTGCTGCGAGTATCTTGCGCAGCAGGGGGTGGATTATGGAGCGGCAGCGGAGCTTACGGAAATGTATTTCACCACAAGGGAATACGAAAATATCACGCTGCCTGCCGGGGAATACCTTGCTCTGAGGATAACTCTCGGCAGCGGCGAGGGGCATAACTGGTGGTGCGTGATGTTTCCGCCGCTGTGTATTCCGATGGCTTCTGCGCCGCAGACCGCAGACGTGCTCGCAGAGGATAATTCGGAGCGGCGCATTGAAGTAAGGTTTGCGGTGTACGAGTTTTTCAGGGGACTGTTCGCCCGGTAAGCGCCGCCGATTTATAAGAACATCGAAAGCCTTGTCAGCAGCATGAGCGAAAACACGGTGGCAGTGCGCAGCTTTCGGCGGCTTTTGCGTACTGCCATGGCGCTGAATTCGCCTACGGCGCATATCTTATCCACAAGCTGTATCGCCCAGCATTCGGCGCAGTGCGGCATATGAGGGGACAGAGGCCACATGTGATTGGCTATCATGTCGCCCTCCTTTTCGTTTATGGGAAAAAGCTCCGAGGCATTGAAGAAAGCCACCTTGGGGTGTCCGGAGAAGTGTCCTCCCTCGCCCTCCACGGGGACATGCTCCTTTCTGTCATAAAAAAACAGATCGTGGAGTATTCCGGCTCTGGCAGCGGAGCGTGCGTCCAAATGGAGCTTACGGCAGAGAAGGAAGTTATAATACGAAACATTCACGCAGTGCTGAAGCCGTGTGGTGCCTTTATGGTGGGTGAATTGCCCCAGCTGCTGCACCGTGCGGTCGTCCAGCAGATCGCTGACGCACCTGTAATATTCCGGCACGTCGGAAATCTGTTTGCGCGAAAATATAGCCTTATACAAATTGTCACCTTCCGTATATGGTAATTCAATCCATTAACGCTCTGTAATTTCTATTTTTATTATACTATATTCTTTCCCACAATTCAAGAGATTATGCCGCTTTTTGTGGCATATGCACAGATTATCCTGCCGGGTTTGTGCAGTATTTCAACACATAGCGTCTTGAATGTTTATTTGCGGCAATAAAATTCACCGAAAATTTCCGTTTCGCAAATATTCCCGAAAATAACGAAGAAAACACGGCGGCATAACGACAGACTTCGCAGCGGCGGCGTGATATAATCCTTATTATGAAAAGGAGGGAAATACAATGATAGAGATAACAAGCGACGGCAGCTGTATGACAGCGGCTGTCACGGGTGACATTGACCACCATGCGGCACGGGAGCTGCGCCGTGAGCTTGACGAGATGATTGCGCGCTGTCAGCCTGAACTTCTTGTCATTGATGTGGCAGGGGTTGGATTTATGGACAGCAGCGGCGTGGGGCTTATTCTCGGCAGACTGCGCACGGTCAGGGCATACGGAGGCGATGTCGCAGTCAGGAACGCTTCGCCGGAAATTGCGGCGGTGATAAAGATTTCGGGATTATCCGGGCTAATTGCAGAGGGGGAGAAAAATGAAACGGGAGTTACTTAACGAGTGTCGGCTGAGTTTTGCGCCGCTGTCGGTCAACGAGGCTTTTGCACGGACTGCGGCGGCGGCTTTTGCGGCGCAGTGCGACCCTACCGTAAAGGAAATAAGCGAGATACGCACGGCGGTATCCGAAGCGGTGACCAATGCCATTGTACACGGATACCGCAGCTGCGCCGGGCTTGTGGAATTACATATGCGGCAGTATTCGGGCGGAGCGTTTGTTATAAGTATAAGGGACAAGGGTGCGGGTATAGCCGATATCGGGCAGGCTATGACGCCGCTTTTCACCACAGCGCCCGACGAGGAGCGCAGCGGACTGGGCTTCTCGGTAATGGAGAGCTTCATGGACAAGGTAACGGTGAAGAGCGCACCTGGCAGGGGAACAACGGTTACTCTTGAAAAGCGGTTCAGCGGTCGTATGCCGGAAAGCGCAAAGCAGGTGGAATGACGTGGAGCAGTGGGAACGCGACAGCTTTATAGAAAGCAATCTGCCGCTGGTGCATAAGCTGGCGAACCGTTTTCGGGGCAGGGGCGTGGAATATGAGGAGCTGTACTCCGCCGGCTGTCTTGGGCTTATCAAGGCGTGCGACAGGTTCGAGCCGCAGCGGGGTCTGTGCTTTTCCACATATGCCGTTCCTGTGATACTGGGCGAGATACGGCGGCTGTTCCGAGATGGGGGAAGCGTCAAGATAAGCCGAGGGCTAAAGGAGCTTTCGGTCAAGGCGGCGAGGGTGCGTGACAGGCTTTCCGCCGAGGGAGAGCCGAGGATTTCAGACATAGCCGCCGCACTGGGAGTAACGCAGGAGGAGGCTGCCGAGGCTCTGTGCGCAGCGGTTCCGCCGGTATCTCTCAATTCGGGCGGCAGCGAGGGCGAGGAGCTGACAGTTCCGTGCGAGTCGGGGGAGGACAGGCTTATCGACCGTCTGGCTTTGCGGCAGTGTCTGGAGCGGCTCACGGGAACGGACAGGGATATTGTAATGCTGCGGTATTTTCGGGGCAAGACCCAATGCGAAACAGCGCAGATACTGGGGCTTACCCAGGTAATGGTAAGCCGCCGCGAGCGAAAGCTCCTCTCCACGCTCCGCACCCAACTTGTCGGCTAGTCGGGCAACCCGACGGTTATCCGTTCGTTTTGTGGTGTTTTGAAATATTGTTTTCTCTCGATAAGTTTTGAGATCGGGTAATACGACAGTTATCAGTTTCTCTTGCGGTGCTTGGAAAAATTTTTTCGATTGGAACAGACACGGTGGGAGAGCGACATGCTCTCCCACTTGAGTTATAGAGAAACAGCCCGCACAGCTTGCTCAAAGAATTTTGCCTGCGTAATCGGTTTTGCCCCGGCGGAGCCGACAGTGAGTGTGCGCCGCCGTATGCCCGCAAAAAAGTCCCAACAGGGCTTTTTCGACGGCATTAGAATGCGTCAAGCAGACTGCCTATCATTTTGAAAGCCTTTGCCGTACTCATTCTGCGGAAGCTGCGGTGGGTGCAAAGCGATTTCACCGCCATGAAAGCCAGTCCTCCCGCAATAAGCCCGGCGGCGCCGCTCTTGATATATGAACGTGTTCTGCGTGACATTGCACATCATCTCCTTTTTGAAAGTTTACACGAGTATTCTTTGCAAAAATTCCGCAAATATAAAAAAATCACCGCCGGAAACATCTGCAAGACCGGAGGAAATTATCCGTAAAATAGTTCCTGCACGCCCGATTTCAGCCGAAATATGGCACGAAAACTGCCGTTTTGTGCTGTTTGCACAGATGAAGCTGTGCTGCGGAGCAGAGAATACAGCAATATGCCAAAATGAATTTTTATGAAAAAAATCTTGCAAAATTCTCTTGACAAAAACAAATTATTGGTGTATAATCAAACCATAGCAACGGGGCTATGACGGACAGACTTCAATGGCGAGGTCTGCCGGTCATAGCCCTGACTTGTTTTAGATCGAGAAGCGCAAAGGAAGTTCGGCTGGCAAAAGCGCTTCATAAAAGGAAAGGGGACGGTTCTAAAATGAACACACTATTAACTTTGGCGACTGAAGCGGCTTCTGCCGTGGACGTACAAGGGATCGTTGACAAGACAATGTTCAATGTCGGCGACGGAAACGGAATATGGTACCTCATCGGTGCGGCATGGGTATTTTTCATGCAATGCGGTTTCGCAATGGTCGAAACCGGCATGACAAGATCCAAGAACGCCGGAAACATCATCATGAAGAACCTAATGGATTTCTGCATCGGCACGGTTGTATTTGTCCTGCTGGGCTTCGGCCTTATGCTGGGCGAGGATACGCTCTTCGGTCTTGTGGGCATACCGAATCTCGATATTCTGGGAAGCTTCACGGATTTTGACCGTTGTGCGGAATTCGTATTCAACCTTGTATTCTGCGCCACCGCCGCTACAATTGTTTCCGGCGCCATGGCGGAACGCACGAAGTTCCTCAGCTACTGCATATATTCCGGTGTCATCAGTGCGGTCATCTATCCGATAGAGGCTCACTGGATCTGGGGCGGCGGCTGGCTGGCGCAGATGGGCTTCGTTGATTTCGCCGGCTCTACCTGCATTCATATGGTTGGCGGTCTGTGTGCGCTCATCGGTGCGAAGATGGTAGGCCCGCGTATCGGCAAATTCGGCAAGGACGGAAAGCCCAACGCTATACTCGGTCACTCGATGACCCTCGGCGCTCTGGGCGTATTTATCCTCTGGTTCGGCTGGTACGGCTTCAACGGCGCTGCTGCGTCCAATGTAGATTATCTTGCAAACATATTCCTTACGACAACGGTTGCCCCTGCGGTAGCTACATGCACGACAATGGTCTACACATGGATAAAGCACGGCAAGCCTGATGTGTCCATGTGCCTGAACGCTTCTCTTGCGGGTCTGGTGGCTATCACCGCTCCCTGCGCCGATACCGACTGCGTAGGCGCTGCGATTATCGGTCTTGTATCCGGCTTCCTGGTATGCTTCGGCGTTTGGCTTCTCGATTACAAGCTTCACATTGACGACCCGGTAGGTGCGGTTGCGGTTCATTTCATGAACGGTATCTGGGGTACTGTCGCAGTAGGTCTTTTCGCTACCGGCAACGGTCAGAACGAAATTACCGGTCTGTTCTACGGCGGCGGCTTCAAGCAGCTGGGCGTACAGCTTCTCGGCATGGTTGCGGTTCTTGCATGGACGGCAGTCACAATTACGATTACCTTCTGGATAATCAAGAAGACGATAGGTCTGAGAGTTACTCGCCACGAAGAGATTGTCGGTCTGGACGCAACGGAGCACGGTCTGCCCTCCTCTTATGCAGACTTCGTTCCCGCAATGCATGTTGAGCTTTCCACCTCCGGCAGGGAGAAAGAGGTCGAAACAGTCAAGATCGGGTCTGCTCCCGTTGAGGCTGCGGTTCCTGTGGCATATAAGAGCAGCAAGCCTTCCGACGGCACAAAGATGAGCAAGGTGGTAATTCTCTGCAAGCAGGATAAGTTTGAACTGCTGAAATCCGCAATGTCCAACATAGGCGTAACCGGCATGACTGTTACTAACGTGCTTGGCTGCGGTATGCAGAAGGGTTCTACCGAGTTCTACCGCGGCGTAAAGGTCGAAACACACCTGCTGCCCAAGGTAAAGGTAGAGATTGTTGTGTGCAAGGTTCCTGTTGAAACAGTGGTCGAAACGGCTAAACAGGCTCTCTACACCGGAAAGATCGGCGACGGCAAGATTTTCGTATACGATGTTGAGGACGTGGTGAAGGTTCGCACGGGCGAAACAGGCTACGACGCTCTTCAGGACGTTGAATAAGCTTTCTTCATAACCTTCCTGAATATAAAACCACATAAGCGAAGCCCTCCGTTGTAACGGGGGGCTTTGCGCAGACCGTCGATAAAGTCTTTATTCGCAGATTATCGTCTGCGAATTGGGGGAAAACTCTTGTTTTCCCCCAAACCCCTTTAGCGCTTTGTTGGCGTTAAGCGGCGCTTTGCGCCGAGTGCGGGGCTCTGCCCCGCCCCCGCCAGCCTTTTGAAAAAGGCTGGATCGAAAACTTTTATCCCGCTGCGGCGGGGTTTTCGACAAGCTGAGCGAAGCCCTCGTTGTAACGGGGGGCTTCGCGGTAAATTATTGTATATCCATCTCGGACAAGCGTTCGGCGATAATTTGGGCGGCAGTCCGAACCCAGCTGTCCGCCGTCTGCGGCGTGAGATAGGCAAATTGCTCGGAATATTCCGGCGGATTGAGATAGAACCGCTGAATATAATGTATCTGTTTCTCAACGTTATCGGGCTTGTAATACGGTATGCAGTTCACGGGGAATTCTCTTATGCCGCAGAATATCCCGAACGCCCGGTTATCGGGGTGTCTGCGGAGATAAAGGTGGTCGTTGGCGTACCACTCGGGCTTTACACGGCGGTAGTATTCCTCGCGGTCGGCGGAATAAAGCGCCCAATGCTTCTCCTTGCACGGCTCGTTTATCAGCCGCACCCACAGCACGTCCGCCATAAGGTGGCAGAAATACCCCAGCAGGAACGCTCTTGTATCACTGTCGTAAAGCTTTTCCGAAAGCATTTCCCGGTAAAAGCGCTCGAAATCACAGTGACCCTTTCCGCTGCTCGTCCAGTGCGTTATCTCTTTCGGAGGGTCAAATCCGCCGGAAACCGGGACGCCGCAGTCGGGAGCGATATTTCCCGCCAGAAATTCACGCTCCGGCAATGAAAATTTGTCAAGCAGAATATCCGCCACACGCAAATGCGCAAGCCAAGTCGCCATAAATTACCCCCATTGCAAAAATCGTAAAAGTGTGATATTATTAAGATATCGAAAGGAGAATGACCATGACCGATGAAAAGGAAAAGAAGCCGCTCCCAGAGGCTTCGCCGGAAAAATCCGCCGAGCCGTCCGCACACACTTGGGTGGACGATATGAAGCAGGAGCTTGAGGATTATATCGAGGAGCAGGGAATATATATCAGGCAATAACAAACAGTAACAAAAAAATCCGGGAATTTTTCCCGGATTCAGACCGTTTTCAAATGTCTGCTTCGCAAAGTTAAATAAAGGCGTTTTATACCGCTATGTACCGCCCCTGCGTCATAACCGGGGCGACGTCAAGGACATAATCCCGTTCACGGCGTATACCCTTGGTGCTGAGATAGTCAGTCACACAGCGCTCGGCGGTCGCCGGAGTGTTGTTCTCACGGCTGAGATGTCCGAGAATAAGCTTGGTCGTGCCGCTTTCGATAAGCCGTACGGCGAAATCTGCGGCTGCGTTGTTGGACAGATGTCCCTTTTCGCCGGCTATTCTTTTCTTTAGGTCGGCAGGGTAGTTGAGATTTTTCGCCAGCATCGCAGGGTCGTAGTTGCTTTCCAGCAGCACTGCCTCGCAGCCGAGAAGATTATTTTCCACCTCTGCGGTGACTTTCCCCAAATCGGTGCATACCGCAAGCTTTTTGCCGCCGAAATTCACGATATATCCCACGCTTTCGGGCGTATCGTGCGGCGTGTGGAACGCTTTTACCTCGAAATCTGCGCTCTGATACGGCTCGTGTATCACGTCATACAGCCGTATCTCATCGGGGATAGTTTCGCGAACCGTTGTCCGCAGCTGCGCTATCGTTCCCGGACTGGCGAAAATCGGGATTTTTGTATGCTTGGCAAGCTGATACAGCCCCTTAATGTGGTCGATATGCTCATGTGTGATGAATATCGCTTCGATTTGGTTCATCGAGGTTTCAATAAGCTCCAGCGAGCTTTTCATCGCACGAAAGCTGCACCCGGCGTCAATGAGTATTCCATGCCCCCGTGTGCCGACAAAGGCGCAGTTGCCGCTGCTGGAACTGCATATCGGGAATATCCTTGCCATCAGAGAGCCTTTTTCAGCGCCTTTTCCTCGGCGGAGGGATCGGGCTCGTCTACCTTCTGGATATCTGCGCCAAGACTGCGCAGCTTAACTTCCATATTCTCATAGCCGCGCTCAACGTGGTAGATGTCATAAATCTCGGTAACTCCCTCTGCGCCCAAAGCCGCAACGATAAGCGCTGCGCCGGCACGAAGGTCGGTTGCCTTTACGGGTGCGCCTTTCAGCCTGTCAACGCCCTCGATAACCGCCACTCTGCCCTCGACGGAAATGTTTGCGCCCATTCTGCGCAGCTCGTCCACATAGCGGAAGCGGTTGTCGAAAATGCTCTCCGTCACCATGCTTGCGCCCTTTGCACAGGTGAGTACCGCCGCCATCTGCGGCTGCATATCTGTCGGGAAGCCGGGGTGGGGATTGGTCTTTATGCTCGTGCCGTAGTACTCGGAGCCGCCGATGACACGCACTGCGTCGTCAAACTGCTCTACCTGAACGCCTATCTTCACCAGCTTCTGGGTAATAGGCTCGAGGTGCTTCGGTATAACGTTCCTGATGAGAATATTGCTGCGTGCCGCCGCCGCAATGGTCATGAACGTTCCCGCTTCGATCTGGTCGGGGATAACGCTGTATGTCGTGCCGTGCAGATACTTCACGCCTCGGATCTTGATAACGTCCGTTCCCGCACCGAGGATATCTGCGCCCATGCTGTTCAGGCAGTTCGCAAGATCAACCACATGCGGTTCCTTGGCGGCATTCTCGATGATAGTCAGACCCTCCGCCTTGACAGCCGCCATGATTGCGTTTATGGTTGCGCCGACGGTGTTCTTGTCAAAGAAAATCTGTGTGCCGATAAGCCTGTCGGCACGGAGGTTCACCATACCGCCGTCTATCTCGTATTCAGCCCCCAGTGCGGCAAAGCACTTTAGGTGCTGGTCGATGGGGCGGTCACCCAGATTGCAGCCGCCGGGCATGGAAACATGCGCACTGTGGAATCTCCCTAACAGAGTTCCCAGAAAATAGGTCGTGGCGCGCATGAGCTTTGCTTTCTCGTACGGCACGGGAATATTGCGGAGATGACGGGTGTCTATCTCGACTGTGGTTTTGTTCAGCATACGGATATTTGCGCCCATTTCAGACATTATCTGGAGGGTGATGTTCACGTCGCTGATATTGGGTATATTCTCAATTATACAAGGCTCATCGGAAAGAATGGTACACGGGAGTATCGCAGCGACCGCATTCTTTGCGCCGCTGATGAAAACCTCGCCGCTCAGGGTCTTTCCGCCCTTGATCACGTATTTTTCCAAAACTGCACTTCCCCCTTGTCCCCCAAAGCGGGGACATACTTATATAATATATATTACAGCATTAGCCGGATATATCGTATGTATTGAAATATGAAAAGGGCATAGTAACCCCTTAAATCTCACACCACTACATTATATCACACTATCCCGAAAAAAGAAAGTGAAATTTGCAAAAAAAACCTCTTACAAATTCATTTTGGCATAATGAACAAAAATAAATGCTGTGTTTCAATATTTTTATGAATTAAAGAATTGTCCTAGGTTCATTTACGCAAATAGTATTGGCGTGAAAATGCGGCGATAATACAGGAAAAGAATGATATCCGCATATTACCGCAAAAAGAAAAGATTTTCAGTAAGTGTTACCGTTTTAATGTACTTTTTTACAGTTTTCCGTGTTTGTATTTGTATAAAATTACATCTTGTATTTATTTTCTGTCTGTATTATAATTAAGGTGTACATTCGGTTGCTGTCTGCTTCCCCGCAGAGAGCTTCCGGCGAACGGACTTCCCCAGTCCGATTTTTAGGAGGATTTTTTTATCATGAAAATCAGAAACATTATTTCCGCAGCAGCTGCATGCGCTGTTGCGGCAGCGGCATTTGTTATGCCTGCTTCCGCTGAGGAGAGCTACGTTGCAGGTCTTACATGGCAGTCTTCCAGCTACATGTTCCGCAACAATATCGCACAGTCCTCTCTGCTTTACTGGGACAACGACCTCGGCGAGGCTGCCGAGCTTGAGGGCGCTACCTACACCGACGCACAGATCACCGGCGACGGCACCTACACCGTAGAGCTGAACGGCGTAAAGGACGGCGGCTGGAACATGCTCAAGCTTGAGTCCAACATCGACCTCGACGCAACTCCCGACGTTAAATTCGAGATCGTATCCGTTGAACTGAACGGCGCTGCCGTTGATTTCGACAAGACGCAGGCAGTTATGAGCGAGGACGCAAGCACCTCCAGCGACGACTACTCCGACTGGGAATTCAACATCAAGAATACCGCAAGAGTACAGCTTATCAACGTATATGACAACCTGTCCGCTATCCCGAACGACACCTACGAGTCCATTAAGGTAACCTTCAACGTAACGGGCTTCGGCGGCGATGAAGAGGCTTCCGACGCTGCAAGCACCGGTTCCGACGCAGCCGTATCCACTGATGACGGCAAGGGTTCTCCGGACACCGGAGTTGAGGGCGTTGCCTCATTGGCAGGCGTGGCTGTTATCGCAGCAGGCGCAGTTGTTCTCTCCAGAAAGAGAAAGTAATTACCGATCTACATAAATCGAGGGCTGTCAGCATTGACAGCCCTCAGAATATATTGATTTAAACTTAGGAACTTAGGAGGAAAAGAAATGGCAATAAATTTCAATCAAAATTCAGCCTGGAATTTGAAACCTATCAATGTTGAGGAGGTAAGAGATGAGGTAAATGGACTGCTCATTGCCGGAGAAGAAATAGTTATGGCATTTCAGACAGTCAGAGATCAGTTGGTTTTTACCAATAAAAGAATAGTGTCCGTTGATGTTCAGGGCATTACAGGAAAGCGAAAATCATTCAGCACTTTGCCATATTCAAAAATACAATACTTCTCTATACAAACTCCGGGATTTGCGGAATTAATCCCTGATTCTGAGCTGTTTGTAATGTTTTCCAACACTTTTACAGCAAAATTTGAGTTTAAAGGCAATGTTGACATTGGCAAAATCGGTCGCTTGATTTCAGAGTATGTCTTATCATAATTGTATCGAGTACAAAAACACCTCTGTAATTTGGTTCACTTTGAACCGGACGACAGAGGTGTTTTTTATAACTTTAATTCTTGCCTGCCCGTATCTCGTCTGCAATCTTTGCAAGCTTCTTCAAGCGGTGATTTAATCCGCTTCTCGTGATTGGGTCGGGGAAAAGTCCGCACAGCTCCGACAGCGAAAGCTCCTGATTTTCAAGGCGAAGCCTTGCGGTCTGCCGCAGCTCCGGCGAAAGGCTAGCTTCTCCCAGCGTGTCGAATATCAGCCGGATATCGTCGGCGCTCTTGTTTGAAGCGGCAACCGTCTTGTCAAGGTTTGCGTTTTCGCAGTTCACGGAGCGGTTCACACGGTTTCGGAAATCCTTGACTATTTTCACCTGCATTATCTCCATGGAGTGGTTTGCGGCGCCGATATAGGTCAGAAAATCTTCGATAAGCTCGCTTTCCTTTGCATAGATAACGCTACGCTTTGACCTGCCGCGGCGTGTTTCTTTCATCGCCATGCCATGCTCGGTGATAAATTCCAGCAGTGCCTCGCTGCGGCTGCTTTCCGGCAGTACTATCTCCAGATGGTACTCCTTGTTGGGGTCGGTGACGGAGCCGCAGCTGACGAATACCCCCCGGAGAAACGCTCCGCTGCACTCGTCGCCACCGGGAACCGCCTCGCCGCTGACGCTGCTCATGTCGCCGAAGCGCTCCGCTATCCGCTCCCAGCCGGATTTTATCTTGAGCGTATACAAAGAGCCGCTGCTTTTCACCAGCCTTACCATTCCCGTGTGCACCTCCGGGAATACCGTTCTCATAAGTTCCAGCGCAGCGTTCATCAGCTCCAGATTTTCCGTCTGCACAAGCGGTCTGCCGTTTTCCGTGCGTGAAGCGAACATTATCCCGTAAAGCACCGCCGAAGCCTGCTCGTGGGAAAGCTCGCGGACATTGCACAGCTCCGCCCTTATGTCTGAACTGAATGACATACGTTCCTCCCGGTCACAGGCTGTAAGTCAGCAGCGGCTCGCCGCTTTCAAGCTGTCTTATCGTGAACACGCCGTTTTCATAGATCATGTAGCTTCGCTGCTTTCCCTCTTTGGGCAGGGAAACGGAGCCGTCGTTCAGGCAGTGTATCCCGTTCACGCATTCCGCCTTGTACACATGGGTATGTCCGTTTATCAGGACATCTCCCGAACAAAGCGGCGGCAATGCTACGGGGTTCCAATGGTGTCCGTGGGTGAGGTAGAAGCACCTTGCGCCGTCAAAAATCAGGGCGTAGTCCGCCAGCACCGGAAATTCCAGCACCATTTGATCCACCTCGGTGTCGCAGTTCCCCCGCACGCAAAGCAGCTTCTCTTTCACGGGGTTGAGAAGTGCGATTACGCCTTTGGGGTTATGTCCCTCGGGCAGGTCGTTGCGCGGCCCGTGGTACAGGATATCTCCCAGCAGACACAGCCGTTCCGCTCCCTCGCGACGGAAAGCTTCAAGCATTTTTTCACAAAAAAGCGCCGAGCCGTGTATGTCGGACGCAAACATCAGTTTCATGGTATCATTCCTTGTTATAATTTGTCGGGCGCTGTGACCGGCTGTCCGACATATTTATTATATATCTATTTTTCTTTGCTGTCAACCTTGAAATCTTGTTGAAAGTATGCTATAATAAAAAAGTATATTGATTTTGCCTAACCGGGACTTTATTTTCAGCGCCCGGAAAGAAAGGAAATTTATGCTTACAAAAGAAGAATTCGACTCTAGGCTTTTCAAGCTGATAAGGGAGCAGGAGAAGCTTATCAACCGACCGAACCCTGCTTCCGATTTCTACAACGGTGTCTACACCAGATATCAGAACCCGGTGCTGACCGCCGCCCATGCGCCCATCATCTGGCGCTACGACCTGTCCTACGATGACAATCCCAACCTCATGGAGCGCCTCGGCGTAAACGCCGTGATGAACTCCGGCGCAGTTTACCTCAACGGAAAGTACTGTCTGGTGGCCAGAGTAGAGGGCGCCGACAGAAAGTCTTTTTTCGCGGTGGCGGAAAGCGACAAGCCCACAGAGGGCTTCCGCTTCAGGGATTACCCGGTGATACTTCCCGACACCTGCCCCGAAGAAACAAACGTATACGATATGCGCCTGACCCAACACGAGGACGGCTGGATATACGGCGTGTTCTGCTCGGAAAGCAAGGACAAGGATAATCCCGACCTCTCTGCCGCCACCGCACAGGCAGGAATAGTGCGCACCAAGGATCTCGTTAAGTGGGAGCGCCTGCCTAATCTCGTGTCCAAGTCGCCGCAGCAGAGAAACGTGGTGCTTCACCCGGAATTTGTCAACGGAATGTATGCGTTCTACACCCGTCCGCAGGACGATTTTATCTCCACGGGTTCGGGCGGAGGCGTATGCTTTGCGCTGTGCAGGGATATCACCGACCCTGTGCTGTGTACCGATGAGGTAGTTATCTCTCCGAGAATTTACCACACAATAACCGAGGTGAAGAACGGTGCGGGCGCTGTGCCGATAAAGACCCCGAAGGGCTGGATACACATCGCTCACGGCGTACGCAATACCGCCGCAGGACTGCGTTATGTAATCTATGTGTTCGCCACCGACCTCAACGACCCGTCAAAGCTTATCGCAAGCCCCTCGGGGCTGTTTATCTCTCCTCACGGAACGGAGCGTGTGGGCGACGTTTCCAACGTTGCGTTCACAAACGGCGCTGTCGTTCGCGAGGACGGAAGCGTGTATATCTATTATGCTTCCTCGGATACAAGGCTGCACGTTGCTTCCACCACGATAGAGCAGCTGATGGATTACACTTTCAATACGCCGTCCGACCCGCTGCGCTCCGCAGACTGCGTAAAGCAGCGCTGCGAACTTATCGCCAAAAACCTGTCCGGAGAGCGAAGGGTATGACGGAATATTTTGACCTGTACACCGTTGACCGCCGCAGGCTCGGCAGAAAGGTACAGCGAGGTGCGCCTATCCCTCACGGGGAATATCATATCGTAGTGCAGATAATGACGGTGAACTGCCGCGGCGAGATACTGCTCACCCAGAGAGTTCCGCAAAAGACAAGCGGCGGCAGGTGGGAGTGCAGCGGCGGCTGTGCGGTAAGCGGCGAAACCAGCCGAGAGGCGGCGGTTCGTGAGCTGTTCGAGGAAACGGGCATTCGGGCTTATCCCGGCGAGATAAGCCTTGAATGGACGCTCACCACCGACAGTATGCTGCGGGATTTCTATATCGTGCACAAGGACGTGGAGCTTGACCGTCTGGTGCTTCAATCCTCGGAGGTGTGCGCAGCCAAGTGGGTCAGCTTCGACCGTCTGGAGGAAATGGCGGCGAACGGTCAGACCACGCGAACCGTGGCAAAATGGCTGGACAGCTGCGGCAGCGACCTGCGGCGCAGAGTGCTGGAAATAAGCAGCGCAGAAGCACTCGACGAGGCGGAGTAAGATTTCCGCCGGAGGGATAATATATGAAAATAATCATCGTAGGCGGCGGCAAGGTGGGATTTTACCTTGCCAAAACGATGCGGGCTCAGGGGCATGAGGCGGTGCTGGTGGAACAGGACAAGGAGCAGTGCCGCATGTGCGCCAACCTGCTGGACGTCAGGGTCTGCTCCGGGGACGGAACCTCGCAGAGCGTACTCCGTGCGGCGGGTGCGGAGGACGCAGACGTAGTTGCGGCAGTGACCGGGCATGATGAAAGCAACCTTGTATGCTGCCAGACTGCCAAGAAAATTTTCGGCGTGAAAAAGACCGTTGCAAAGGTCAACAATCCAAACAACACCGCTGCGCTGCGCTCGCTGGGAGTGGACACCGTGGTGTCCGCAACCGATTTCATAATCCAGAACCTCAGGCGGGAGGTGGATATATCCGCAATAAAGGAGCTGCTGGAGCTGAACGACGGTGAAGCCTCCCTGCTGGAGATATCCCTGCCGGAAAACTACAAGCTTGCCGGCAGCACTCTCAAGGACATAAATCTGCCTGAGAATTGCAGCGTGGCATGTATCGACCGTGACGGCAGGACGATAATCCCCCGCGGTCAGACAAAGCTGCACAGCGGCGACAAGCTGCTGCTGGTCACTTTGGGAACTGCGGACAGGGAGCTTCGTAAGCTGCTGCGTCTGAGGGACTGATAACCGCACAGCCCGTATTATTGTAACAAGGACAAAAAAATGGAACAGAAAAAACCTCGCACCACAAGCAAAACCGCCGCAAAGACTGCCACACGGAAAACCGCTCCCAGGCGCACGAAAAAGCAGCAGGGAGAGGTTATCTTTGCGCTGGATATCGGCACTCGCACCGTTGTGGGCGTGCTTGCCGAAAAAACTGCGGACGGATACAGGCTTATCGATATGGAAACTCAGGCGCACGGCAGCCGCTCCATGACCGATGGCCAGATAGAGGATATAGACGCCGTCGCCGCAGTGGTGAAATCCGTGAAGTCAACGCTGGAGCGCCGCCAGCTGATAAAGCTGCAGCGTGTGTGCATAGCGGCGGCGGGCAGAGCTTTGAAAACGCTCCGCCACAGCTGTGCGCATGATGTTTCCGAAAAGCGTGCGATATCCGCCGAGGATATCCGTGCGGCGGAGCTGGAAACAGTGCGTTCCGCCGAGGAGGAATTTACCGCCGGAGGCGAGGACGCTTCGTTCTACTGCGTAGGTCACAGCGTTATTTCTCTCACGCTGGACGGCTACAAGGTCAGCAAGCCGGAGGGACACAGGGGCAGCTCCCTTGTCACAGAGGTCATAGCCGCATTTCTGCCGGCGTATGTGGTCGAAAGTCTTTGCGCCGCCGTTGAACTTGCAGGACTGGAAACGGCGGGGCTTACCCTTGAGCCTATCGCAGCGATAAACGCAGTGGTTCCGAAAGAGCTGCGGCTCATAAATATCGTCATGTGCGATATCGGCGCAGGAACGTCGGACGTTGCCGCCTCCCGTGACGGGAGCATAACCGCATACGGTATGGCGACAGTTGCCGGCGATGAAATAACCGAAGCGCTGATGAAGCAGCTTTTGGTGGATTTCAACGAAGCGGAGCGCATAAAGACCTCCGCCGAGCCGCAGACGGAATACACCGATATTCTCTTCATGCATCACACGATAACCGCGGAGCGAGTTGCAGAGCTTATCCGCCCGGCGGAGGAAGAGTTGGCTCAGACCATCTGCGGCGAGATACTCAAGGCAAACGGCGAAGCGCCGCAGGCGGTGTTCCTTGTGGGCGGCGGCAGCAAGCTGTCGGGGCTGCCCGAGCTGGTTGCGGGGAAGCTTGGGATTGACTCCTCCCGTGTCGCAGTCGGTTCAAGAGAGATGATACGGGGCATAACTGCGCCTAAATCCATAGAACTCGGCACTGAACACGCCACGCCGATAGGAATTGCCATGACCGCCAGCGAAGGGGTGAGGTACGACTTCACCACGATAACGCTCAACGGCAGAAAAATACGCACGCTGGACACACGGCGGCTGACAGTGTTTGAACTGTGCGGTCTTGGCGGAATAAAGCCGGAGCAGCTTATGGCACGTTCGGGCAGCAGCCTTTCCTATACGGCGGACGGTGAAAAAATACTGCTGCGCGGCACTGCAAGCGCACCCGCCGAGGTTGCGCTCAACGGAAAGCCCTGCTCGCTCAATTCCCCCGTGCGCAAGGGCGACGAGGTGAACGTTGTTCCGGCAGTACCCGGCGAGGACGCCGCAGCAATGCTCTCCGACCATTACGATATGTCCGAAACATTCATTGCAAATGTAACGCTTAACGGCAGGAGCGTCACCGCCGGGAACTATATTCTTGTGAACGGCGTTCCCGCCGCTGCCGATATGGATATAGAAAACGGTGCGGTGCTGCGGCATATGCGTCTTGGAACGCTCTCCGAGCTTCTCGCACAGGAGGGCATTGCCGAGGAAAATGCGCTGGTAAACGGTTCAATCGCCGCTCCCGATTACATACTGACAGACGGCGACGAAATCACCGCCGCAAGCGCTCCGAAAGCCGACGGCACGGACGTTCGCAGCGACGTTCCCGAAGCCGCCGGCGGCAGTGCGGAGAATACGGAGAACGCCGACGAGAGCGGAGAGGTACAGGGCGTACCGATAGTGTTCAACGGAGCGCCCGCAGTATTCCCGACAGAGCCGGGAAAGAAGCCTATATTCCTTGATATACTTGCGATGTTCTCGGACGACCCCACCGAGCTTCTTTCGGGAACCTCGACAGTGATGATAAACGGAAAGCTTGCCCGTCTGGACGAGGTGATACGCCCCGGGGACAATATCGTGATAGAATAATTACCGGAGATGATACAGCTGAAAAACAGATTGAACAGAATTACCGCACTGGCGGCTGCGGCTGCCATGCTCTGCGGCTGCACGGCGGTTCCCGACAGGGATATGACCGTCGGCACGGCCGATACCGCCGAGGCGTTTTCGGCAGAGGACGGCACGGAATCGCCTGATTACGATGAGCTTCCCGTGAAGCAGTACCCGATAGAAAACACGGAATTTTCCGTTAAGCTGAACGCCGAGGGCGGAGCGTTTGACGGAAACGTGCGCACCGACGGTGAATTTGACGGAAAGGGCTACATCGTGCTTGACGAGGGCATGAAGCTTCAGCATATCGTTTCACCCGATACCTCGCAGTTTTACTGTATCGCAATTGCCGCTCATTCCTACGACGGCGCTGTGATTAGGCTCAAGACCGTCAACGAGGTGGTCGGCGCATATTATATCCCGGCCTCCGATTCGACAGATTTCACGATGTTCGCCGTTGATAATGTGTATCTCACCTCCGGCGCCGATGTGCTTACATTTGAGGTGATATCCGGCAGCGCTGCGTTGGATTATATAATCGTGACCGATTCGTCGCAGGTCGGCAGCGAGGCATACGGGGTATCTATGTCCTGCGTCGGCACAAGCACATCCGTTCCTGCTCTGGGACTTATGCGGCTTTTCACCGACAGCTACGGGAAGAAGGTCATAACAGGGCAGTGCGTCACACCCGGCTCAAACTCCGAGATAGAAGCCGTGGAAAAGGAAACCGGACGTTCACCGGCTATGCGCACGGGCGACCTGATGTACTGCACCCCGTCCGTTTACGAAGCCAACAAGGACACCGCCGACAAGGAAATCGAGCTTGCGCTGGAATGGGGCAGAAACGGCGGCATAGTTTCCTTCGGCTGGCACTGGTATGCCCCGGAGGGCAGACAGTCGTATTACGCCGACAGCTCCGACTATGACCTTGCGGACGCAATGACGGAGCGGGATATCTCGATGGCGGACGACAACGAGCTGCAAACTCTTGTTGACAGCGGCATTATCGGCGAGAGCACCGTAACGCTGCTGCACGATATTGACGCAGCGGCGCAGGCGCTGGTGCAGTTCCGTTCTGAGGGTATTCCGGTGGTATTCCAGCCGATACCCGACGGCGACAGCGACATGTACTGGTGGAGCGGCGACGCGGATAGCTACAAATGGCTGTGGCAGCTGATTTTCAACAGACTGGACAAGTACTATTCGCTGAACAATCTCATCTGGGTATGGAACGGCAGCAGCGAGGATTACTTCCCCGGCGATAATTACTGCGATATAATAGGGCAGAGCTTCTACGAGAACAGTTCCGCCAGCTTTGCCGGGAGATTTTCGGCGCTGGCCGAAATGACCGGAGATACTCCGAAGCTTCAGGCGATAACCGCCTGCGACAAGCTTCCCTCGCCGGACGAGATGAACCGCGACAACGCCATGTGGCTCTGGTTTTCTATTGCGAGCGGCAGTGCGATAATCGACAGCCACGGGGATCTCTCCGAGAAATACACAAGCTGGCAGTCGCTGTATGACGCCTACAACGGGACGCTGTGCCTGACGCTGGACGAGCTTCCCGATTTCGAGGAGTATGCGTTCCAAGATTAGGGGAGGATATCATGTTCGGATTATTCAAAAAAACGAGGATAGGCAAAACAGAGGAAGAAAAGCGGGCGGAAGGTCTGCCGTTGACCAAAAAGGTACAGTTCGAGCCGATGACAATCGCCGAGGCGGAACAGCTCATGGAGCAGGATCAGCGTTGTGTGCTGAATTTTACGCCCGTGAATTACTATGCGACAAAGAACAGATATCTTCTCTGCACGTTTTACTATAACGAGGATTTTTCTGAGATATTCATGCGGTTCGAGCTGCGTGTGGACGACCTGCCGCACGGACGCAGCCGCATGTACGGCATAGACAAGCTGCTTATGCGTGACATTCTCAGAAAGTTCGGGCAAAACATCAACATAGGAGTTTGACTATGGGAAAAATTTCGCTGCTGGACTGCCCCGTGCGGTTCGACAAGACAAGTATGCTGGATATGCTGTCGCTGTCGGCAGGACGTTCCTTTCTGTGTCAGAACAGAATGGGCGAAAAAATAATCGGAAACAACGGCTGGGCGTTGGATCCGATGAAGTGCATTATCCGCTTCGGCGACAGGGAATTTACCGCCGGAATACTCGGCACCGAGTCTGCCGTACAGAACACATGGCTGTGGAGCTGGGCGCACACCGAGAGCGGGCTTCCCGAAAGAGCCGCTGCGGCTTCTCGCCGCGCAAAGCGCACGCTGCCCGACCTGCCGGAGTTCCAAACCGGAAAATTCATGCTGGACGAGCTTCACAACGGTCACAATCTTTCCATGATAAGCGTGGGCGTATCGGACGACGAGCTGTGCTACTACCGCTGCCCCTACGAGGGCGGTGCGGCGTTTGCGGCGGTATCGGGGCTTCCGCAGGAGATATTTTTGCCTGCGGACGACCGTGAGTTCCTGCGGCAGTATATTGAGATAATAGGCGGGTTTTACTGCGACCATCTGCTGCTTGCGGCAGGCTTTCTGCACCAGAACGGAACTCCGTTCACCTGCGGCGGCGGCGTGATAACCGCAGAGTTCGGCTCAAGAAATATCCGCATGACCTTTGAACAGACAGAGGACGGCATTTCAAGGGTGACGGATATTTCCGAGGTATGAATATAATCGGGAGCGGCGGTAATTCGGCCGCTTCTTTGTTATTGTCGCACATCTGCCGTATCTCCGCATGATAAAAGTCTTTTCGAGGTAAGGTCAATCATGAACGCTCCCGGTGCTGCGGTAACAAGTATGGCAACAACAGCCCCTGCGAGTATCGTATCTCCGCAGGAAAGCCCCATTGCGAGCGGTATTCCGCCGATAGCCGCCTGTACGGTCGCCTTTGGCATATATGCTATCATGCAGAAAATTCGCTCGCACAGGTTCAGCCCGGTTTTTATCATGCAGACAAATACCCCCGCAAAGCGGAACAGCAGCGCCCCGAAAATAACGCCGAGAACAGGCAGCCATATGTCTGCGGCAGTTCCGATATTCACCTCGGCGCCCACCAGAACAAACAGCATTATCTCCGCAGCAGTCCACAGCTTGGAGTATTTTGCGGAAACCCTTGCCGCACGCTCCGGCGCTTTTCCGCGAAATGCTATGCCGCACACAGTCACCGCTACCAGACCCGAGAACCCTATCTGCTCCGGCAGCATATCCTCAAGCGAAACCAACAGGAACGAAAGGCTCAGCAGTATCACCACTTTAACGCTGTCCCGCATGTGAAGCTTTCCGAAAAGCAGTGCGAGAAGAACGCCGCAAGCCGCTCCGACAGCCGCACCGAGAACTATCGACAGCGGAATGTTCATGACAGACAGTACGGAAACCTCTCCGCCCGAGCATATCCCTGAAAATACCGAGAACATAACAACAACGAATACGTCGTCCATAGAAGCACCGGCAAGTATCATCTGCGGAATAAGCTTGTCCGTGCCTCTTTTTTCCTCCATAAGTTTAAGCATTTTGGGGACAATCACCGCAGGCGATACCGCTCCGAGCACCGTTCCCATCAGCGCAGCCTCTGCAATGTCAAGTCCCAGCAGCAAATGCGCCAGCAGCGTCACCCCGACAATTTCAAACCCGGCAGGAACAAAGCTCATCAGAAGCGCAGATCTGCCGCATTTTTTCAGGTCGGAAAGTTCAAGGTTAAGTCCGGCTCTTGTAAGAATAATTATGAGGGCAATTCGCCTCAGCTCCGGGGAAATCTCCGTAAGCTTCGGGTCAAGCCAGCCCAACGCACCGAGAAGCAGCCCCGCAGCGAGCATTCCCGTAAGCTTCGGCAGACGCAGCTTTCCTGCGGCTTCACCCAGAGCCAGCCCGAAAAGCAGTATCAAAGCGGCGCTCAGCAGCATATAAAAAACCTCTTTTCCATATTGCGTTACCGGGCGAGTGCGTTTCCGAAAACAAAAAAGCCGACAGCCTGCGTATACGGAAAACGCACCGGAATTTCCCGGTGTGAAGTATCGCAGATGCCATCAGCAAACATGTTGCGGTTCGGGGTCAAGCCCACGGGGAGGTCGTCATTCCCTGCAATTATTGTAGCATATTTTCTGAATTCTGTCAACACGTTCATATTGATTTCCGTGAAATTATGTGCTATAATAAACGCAGAGCGTTTGTTATAGCACATAATTCCTTGTGCATACGCACAATTATATCATGCCCTTGCGGTCATGAGCAATAAGGAGGTAATTGTATGGATCTTCAGGCAATGATAGATGAAAGCAGCAGGATTGTTTTCTTCGGTGGCGCAGGCGTTTCCACCGAAAGCGGAATACCCGATTTCCGCAGCGCAGACGGGCTTTACAATCAGAAATACCGCTATCCGCCCGAGCAAATAATAAGCCACAGCTTCTTTATGAGCAACCCCGAGGAGTTCTACCGCTTCTACCGTGACCGTATGATATATCCGCAGGCAAAGCCCAATGCCGCTCATCTGAAGCTGGCGGAGCTTGAACGCGCCGGAAAGCTCACCGATGTAATAACCCAGAATATAGACGGACTTCACACCGCCGCCGGCAGCCGTAATGTCACCGAGCTTCACGGCTCGGTTCACAGAAATCACTGCATGAAGTGCGGCAAAGCTTACGGTCTTGACTACATCATGAACGCCGCAGGAGTGCCTCGCTGCGAATGCGGCGGTATCATAAAGCCTGACGTTGTTCTGTATGAAGAGCCGCTGGACGAAAGCTGCATAAACCATGCAATTAACGCCATATCCGCTGCGGATATGCTCATTATCGGCGGAACATCTCTGGCGGTGCAGCCTGCCGCCGGGCTTATCCGTTTCTTTAACGGCAGACGTCTTGCGGTAATAAACAAGACGAAAACCTCTGCGGACGACGAAGCGGATATCGTAATAAACGCAAGCATAGGCGAAGCTCTCGAGGGCATTACCGTAAACAAAACCACATAAGGAACATAAATGGAAATAAAAACAGTTACCTACCAGTGTCCGAACTGCAATGCTGCGCTGGAATATGACAATGCGCTGGGCAGGTTCAAGTGCTTATTCTGCGACAGTGAATTCACGGAAGAGGACATAAAAAAGAACTTCGCCCGCAACGAGGAGCTGCCGCTTTCTCAGGAAAATCTTGAAGCGGAGCGTGCCGCCGAGCGTGACGAAGCCAACCGTCAGGCGGAGGAGTTTTCGGGCGCTTCTGCGCTGTACACCTGTCCGAACTGCGGCGCAGGGGTTATCTGCGACAGTCTTACCGCGTCTACGAGATGTCATTTCTGCCACACTCCGGTAATACTCACCGGCAGGCTCTCGGGAGAATACAAGCCCAATGCCATTATTCCGTTTTCCACCACCCGTGAGCAGGCGGAAAAAGCTTTCAGAGAATATTGCAGGAGGAAAATACTGCTGCCGAGGGGCTTCCGCAGCGAGGCGCAGATACAGAATATCACGCCGCTGTACGTCCCGTACTGGCTGAAAAGCGGCGAAGTTGAGGCCCGGCTTCAGGCGGAGGGAAAAAGGGTGCGTTCATGGCGGGCGGGGGACAGGATATACACAAATACCAAGATATTTGACATAACTCGCGCGGGCAGCATGGAGTTTCAGAGAGTTCCCTGCGACGGCTCAAAACGAATTGACGACAGCATGATGGAGGCTATCGAGCCGTTCAATTACACCGGGCTGAAGCCGTTTTCAATGAGCTATCTGTCCGGCTGCGGCGCAGAAAAATACGACGTTTCCTCCGATGAAGCCGGAAAGAGAATAGACAAGCGCATATCCGATGCGGCCGTTGAAGTCCTCCGTGCGGACATAACCGGCTACTCCACCGTCACGGAGATTGGCAGACGGGTATCCTACCGCAAGCAGGAGATTTCCTATGCAATGCTCCCGGTGTGGTTTCTGAACTACACCTACAAGGGGAAAGACTACCCGTTCGCAATGAACGGTCAGACCGGGGCGCACTTCGGCATACTGCCGGTAAGCGGCATACGCAAATTCCTTTTGGGAGCCGGAATATTCCTGCTGATAGGGGTATTCTGCTTTCTGATCGGAGGTGCTTTGCTTGATTAGGAGGATCCTTTCGATACTTTGCACTGCGGCAGTGTTTTTTGCCATAACTGCGGTTTCATATGCCGAGGGCGCATATGATGTGGTACTGACGGACTGCCAAAAAGTGCTGTCCGCTGCCGAAAAAGCAGAGCTTACGGAAATCATGAGAGAAACCGCAGACGATATCGGCATAAATATCGGCGTGGTGCTGACCGACGGAATCGGCTCGGACGAAGAAATATACACCGATACGTTTCTTGACCGAAACTTTGGCAAGTACAGCGATTCCATAGTCCTGATGCTGGTTAAAACCGGCACCGGCGAGCAGGACTGGATTTCCTGCACCGGTCGTGCAGACGAAATATTCGGGGATCGTATCGGAAGAATTCTCGATGCGGTATACGATGGGCTGGATTCTGACGGAGGAGATAATTATCCGGCGGCAATAAAAGGCTTTTGCGGCTCCCTGCGTAATCGCCTTAATGTCGATTTTATCGACAAAATCAATATGGGAAATATCGGCGGACTTATCGTTGCGATTGTGATTGCCGTCGCCACTGCGAACGGAATTGCGGCGGGATATAAGAAGAAAACCCCCATTTCCGCCGGCGCATATTTGGAAAGATCAAAAACCCATATCACACAGCGCAGCGATGTTTTTCTGCGGGAATACACCACATCGGTTCATGTAAGCA
>CAYRLM010000008.1:0-2621 GCA_964425035.1 uncultured Ruminococcus sp. | reverse complement strand
GGCGGCGGTCATCACGGTGGCGGCGGCGGAAGACACAGATAAGACAAAATTGTGCAAATTCAACAATATGATTTGTGAGGTTGCACAAATACAAACAATTGTGATAAAATGGTATTGCAAAAAACGACGAAATCATCTATAATATAAGGTAATGGCGGACTGTGCCTATTTCCGGGCTGCTGCCGCTAAACTATTCAGGAGGACACAGGAGAATGTACAAAATTCTTACCAAGAAAATCCTCAACCCCACAGTAACTCTCATGGAGGTTGACGCCCCGATGATCGCCAAGAAGGCGGAGCCGGGTCAGTTCATTATCCTCAGAGTTGACGCAGAGGGTGAGAGAATACCGCTGACAATTGCGGACTTTGACCGTGAAAAGGGCACTATCACCATCATCTTCCAGATCGTTGGCGCTACTACCGAGAAGCTCAACCACCTTGAGCAGGGCGAGTATATCCACGATTTCGTGGGGCCTCTCGGCGTTCCCAGCCACACAGACGGGCTGAAAAAGGTAGCCGTTGTGGGCGGCGGTGTTGGCTGCGCTATTGCATATCCTATCGCAAAGAAGCTCCACAACCTCGGTGCGGAGGTACACAGCATCGTGGGCTTCAGAAACAAGGATCTGGTTATCCTTGAGGACGAATTCAAGTCGGCTTCCGACGTAATGAAGCTGATGACGGACGACGGCAGCTACGGCGAAAAGGGTCTTGTCACCAATGCGCTTGAAGAGCTTATCAAGGCAGGCAACCAGTATGACGAGGTTATCGCCATAGGCCCGCTGATAATGATGAAGTTCGTATGTAAGCTGACCAAGGAATACAACATAAAGACAGTGGTTTCCATGAACCCGATCATGATCGACGGCACAGGCATGTGCGGCGGCTGTCGTCTGACCGTCGGCGGCGAAACAAAGTTCGCATGTGTTGACGGCCCTGACTTTGACGGTCATCTTGTAGACTTCGACGAGGCTATGGAGCGTGGTACAATGTACAAGGAATTTGAGACCGGCAAGCGTGAAGAGGTCTGCAACCTTTACAAGAAGGAGGTAAAGTGAAATGCCGAACATGAGTCTTAAAAAGAACGAAATGCCGGTTCAGGATCCCAATGTCCGCAACAAGAACTTCCAGGAGGTTGCGCTGGGCTATACCGAGGAGCAGGCAGTAGACGAGGCAAACCGCTGCCTTAACTGCCCGAAGAAGCCCTGCCAGGGAGGATGTCCCGTTTCCATCAATATTCCGGAATTTATCGCTAAGATAAGAGATCGCGACTTTGAGGGCGCTTATCAGGTAATTCACCAGTCAAGCTCCCTTCCCGCCGTATGCGGACGCGTATGTCCGCAGGAAACGCAGTGCGAGAGCAAGTGCGTCCGCGGCATAAAGGGCGAGCCTGTTGCTATCGGCAGACTTGAGAGATTTGTAGCCGACTGGCACAACGCACATTCCACCGAAGCTCCGGCTGTTCCGACTCCCAACGGTCACAAGTGCGCCATTATCGGTGCGGGTCCTTCGGGTCTTACCTGCGCAGGCGACCTTGCAAAGCTCGGCTATGATGTAACCGTATTCGAGGCGCTTCACCTTGCCGGCGGCGTTCTGGTTTACGGTATCCCCGAATTCAGACTGCCGAAGTCTATTGTTCAGCACGAGGTGGATAACCTTATTGCTATGGGCGTTAAGGTGAACACCAACGTCGTTGTCGGCCGTACCATTGAGGTGGACGAGCTGTTCGAGCAGGGCTTTGAGGCGATATTCATCGGTTCGGGCGCAGGTCTGCCGAGATTTATGAATATTCCCGGCGAGAACTTCAAGGGCGTTTACTCCGCAAACGAGTTCCTCACGAGAGTGAACCTGATGAAGGCTTACAAGCCCGACAGCGATACTCCTATCAAGAAGAACACAAGTGTCGCAGTAGTCGGCGGCGGCAACGTTGCAATGGACGCTGCCCGCTGTGCGAAGCGCCTTGGCGCAGATAACGTATACATAGTATACCGCCGCAGTCTGGACGAAATGCCTGCCCGTAAGGAAGAGGTAGAGCATGCAATGGAAGAGGGCATTATCTTCAAGACCCTCAACAATCCCGTAGAGATACTCGGCAACGAGCACAAGTTCGTGACCGGCATGAAGTGCGTTGAGATGGAGCTGGGCGAGCCTGACGCTTCCGGCCGCCGCAGACCTGTCGAGAAGCCTGACAGCGAGTTCGTTCTGGACGTTGACTGCGTGGTTATGGCGATAGGCACTTCTCCGAACCCGCTCATCAGAAACACCACAAAGGGTCTTGACACCAACAAGCACGGCTGCTTCATCGCAGACGACAACGGTCAGACCTCCCGCGAGGGCGTATTCGCAGGCGGCGACGCAGTTACCGGCGCAGCCACCGTTATTCTGGCAATGGGCGCAGGAAAGACTGCTGCCAAGGCTATGGACGAATACATCAAGAGCAAGAAGTGATTTCCGCTTCGATATAACGCAAGGGCTGCCCGTTAATGGGCAGCCCTTAGACCGTCGGAAAAGCCCCGTTGGGGCTTTTCCGCCGAAACATCCCAGCTGCGCGCATAAGGCATAAGGCGTAAGCCGTTGCCAGTACACTTGCTGGGATAGCAGTGTTTTTTGCCCCGGCAGAGCCG
>CAYRLM010000007.1:0-26375 GCA_964425035.1 uncultured Ruminococcus sp. | reverse complement strand
CAAAATAGAATAATTTGCGAAAAAGGATTTCAAGGTTTATTATTTCCTGTTCGCAGGATTTTATTCCATTTTTACTTGGTTATTTGAGGGGTATACCCATTCACCATACTGTCAATAAGTGCTTTTGCGTCAGGCGAAAGATTTCGGTACATATCCAACAACTTCTGTTCAGAAAGACGAAGGCTTGAGCCTAATATGTTGGTTTTGCTGTCAGAAAAGCGCAGTATGTAATCAATGGATACTCCATAAAAATTGGAAAAATTCCTTAAAATATCGCAAGGAATATTTTCACCATTTTCATAGGCAGATATTCTTGACAGAGAAAGGTTGAGCCGATATGCCACCGCCGTTTGGGTAAGATTGTGGCTCTTACGCAATTCATAAAGCCTGTTAGCCCTCTCTTTCAAAATATCACCCCCTGTTGTTATTTGACAAGGAAAGAGGGGGGGAACGAAATTAGGCGGAAGAAAGCGTAAGAAACCGTTAATGAGTGAGAAAAATGGCTTAATAGAGCCGATTGTTGGTGTAAGCAGACGCAAGGAAATAAAATGAGCGTCCGGAGCGGGTGTCAAAGGCTTCGGGCGCTTTTTTGGCTTTTATCTGGAAATCATAGAGGGCGCGGCGCAGGGACGTAATAATCGTTTAAGGATTTTTAAGAAAGTGTTTAAGCGGCTGTTTAATGCGGTTTAATAGGATTATTGTGTTTCATGGAGAAAGGTTTGTAAGTGTATTTATTAACCATAAATAGGATATTGTAGCAACGAAGTCAACGAACAAAATAAGCTGTGTCAACGAACTACTTCGTTGACACGAAATAAAGGCGCAGAAACATCTGGTCTGCGCCTTTTTTTTGTGCAATTTTTTATACTATTAAAATATATTTTTTTGTTGCAATTCTGGGCTGGTTTTTACGATGCAATTTCATACTCGAATGTGACAGAATCTCCGTTTTTGTGCCGCTTTATATATCCTATCGTATTATGAGCCATGCCCTCATCTCCGAGAATACAGTGTTCAGGCATATATATATCACAGCCGGCGAATACAATTCCTGTGCCATCATTAAAATCAATGGTGAACCAGTTGTATCCGCTGTCGGCAACTTCGTTTTCAAGAAATTCATTGAATTCCTCTGAAGATAATGCCTTGATTTCTTCTTTTGTGACAGTAATTTCGGCACGTTGGCCTATTATGGAAGTGCCGCTCCCGTTCCATATATTATAAACCTTTATTTTATTAGGATTTAACACGGCTGATGAGCCACCGGAAGTCAACAGAACAGCTAACATGCACACCGCAGCAATACAAAGAATTACTATTGTTATCACAATCGGCTTTCTTGAGGATTTCTTCGGGGCGAGAGGGTTTATGGCTTTGCAGTTCGGACATTTCGGCGTATCTTCCTCCATCTCGCAGCCACAGTTTTTACAGCTTATGTATGACATAATAATCTCCTTTCTTAAATCAACACCGCAAAGCCAATGACTTTGCCAAGACAAACGGCAGTATCATATTCTCTGAGCATTATCGGTTTATATTTGGAATTGTAAGATATAAGTCTATCTCCACCAAACTCCTTGATGAAAACATTGCCGTCAAGCAGGAATATTCCCACCTCACCTTTTCGGACACAAGGACATGACTCTACCAGTACTATATCTCCGTCATGATAATCATCTTCCATACTGTCACCGGATATAGGAATGGCATAATCGGCGCAGCGAGCTTCGGCAGTCGAACGGACGGTAAGCTTTTCCGCTATGGCTTCATCAAGGAACAGACCTGTTCCGGCGCTGGCGGCATGGTCAAAAAAACTTATTTCGATAGACTTAGGCTCTTCATCGGCAGGGACAAGAAGATTTGAAACAGTTATTTGAGATTGATTTTTATTAGACCTTTTCAATTCTTTTTCCGATACATTGCCTTTCCTTATAGCCAATTCGGCTAGAGTTTCGGCACGTTCTTGTATTAGTAATTTTGAGATATTGTCTACAGAATTATAGTTATCTATCAACTTTTGTATTTCGCTTGGAATATTTTTATCAACCCGATTATATCCGGTAAGCAAATAATCCAACGTCACGCCTAAAAAATCCGCAATTGCGGATAGGTTTTCAGCAGAAGGATTAGTGTTTTTCTTCTTCCAATCAGAAATAGCTGACGTTGATATTCCTATATAAGCAGCTAAATCCTTCTGCTTTTTCCCTTGAATAGCCAAAATCTCAAAAATGCGTTGTGATATTGTCACAAAACCACTCCTTCCTAAACGTAAAAAATACACAAAAATCAAGAAATGCGGATTAAACCATTGACAAATTAAGTTATACGGATTATAATATACTTAACCCCTTTAGGGGTAATGGGAGATATAGTTATCCACCAACATTGTACCATAAACACACAAAAAAATCAACAGTAAGGAGGCTGAAAATATGAAATTTGGTGACATTTTACGCCGTAAACGCGAAAATATGGGTATGACCCAAAGTGAACTTGCGGTTAAAATCAACACAACACAACAGAATGTCAACAGCTATGAAACAGGTTACAAGATACCTCCCATGAGAATTGTCGTGGCTGCTGCCGATCTGTTTCACTGCACACTTGATGAGATGATAGGGAGGAAGATTTCATGAACTTGAACGAAAAAACCGCCGCTGTTGAAGCGGCACTGGACAAGCTGGGGTATGAAGATATCCGTGACCTGTGGATTGATTGCCCGTCAGAGCGCAGAGCCAACGTATTTTTGAACGGCGAGTATTTCGGGGTTTACGACTTTTCTCGCAGGACTTTTGTAGACTAAGGAGGAAACAAGATGATTAGAAACGGTGATGTAATTCACGGCTACACGGTGCTGGCGATAGCGAACGGCGTGGTTATGGCTCATTCCGAAACTGCTCCCGACCCTTATGTGGTCTGGTATCTTGATGGGGGCGTACACACGGGTTCGTATTTGGGCAACAAGCAGGACGCTGAGTGGAATTTCTGCTGTCGAGCGTTCCCGTGGTTTGAGGACAATGCCCCGGTCAACATGATTGAGGACGAGGAGCAGAAGCGGATTGACGAGTTTACCGCTCATTTGAATGCGGCTAAGGCAGCGATTGATTCGGCAGCGGCTTTAGTTGAGGATATGGTGGCGGAGCATGGCAAGCTAGAAAGAAAAGAAGCTCCGCCGGAAAAATGACGGAGCCGAAATCAAGTAAAAGCCTTGCCGAAAAATCCGCTGAAAACCTTGAAAATGATGTACAGAAAGCAATTCACGATATGCTGTTGGAATACCGTCAAAGTGTTTCCGGTGTCAATGATGATTGCGCAAGCTATTGTGAGAGCTTTTTCCTTAAGAACGCGGCATCAAGGCTTATAACCGACACAGCAAATTCACTCCTCGCAAATGTTTGGAATTCCGATGCCTTATTCCTTTAATGCAGCCATAAGAGCTTCGTTGTATCCGGAAACAGCCGAAACAAGCAAGCACCGAATGTGCCTGCTTGTCCGCAGGGAATGACCGCCCTGCGCTGATGATGGCAGGTCAGAGCAAAAAAACAGAGCCTCGGCAGGAACGAATACTCTTTGACCGGCGTATCGTTTCTGCGTTGACCGAAGCTCTGACTAAAGTATATCAGAGCCTAGTGCTTTTGTCAAGGAAATTCTATAAGAAAGGAGAGGTTTTTTTGATTTATCTATCAACGGCAGAGATAGCAGAAATAAAAGGGTGTAGTTTGCGATACGTTCAGCAGATGCTTAAAGATGGGAAAATCGACTGTATCACCGCAGACAAAGCTACCAACAACCGCACCGAATACCGTATTCCACTGACGGCACTGTCTGAACACGAACGAATTGCCTACGAAAACAAACAGCGCCGCTCACTGGGACTTGAACCTATATGTAAAACCGCTGTTAAAAAGTCGTTAAACACCGCTGAAAAGCCCCGATTGACACTGGACGACCTGACAGAGAAGCAGCGCAGCGATCTGTATCTATGGACGTCCGTCATAAAGGACTGGCTGGATATCAGGGAGCAGTACACCCGGTACAGCAAGGGCGAGGTGGACGAGATGTTTGTGCAGGCAGCCCGGCTGAAATACCCGGATCTGGAAATCAGCACGGATATCCTGTATCGGCGGCTCAAGGCTTACCGAAACTCGGATATCTCCGGGCTTATTGACAAACGGGGCGGGAAAAACAAGGGAACAACGGTTGTGCCGGAGTTTATGCTTAACGCATTCGCCCGGTTCTACCTCGACCAGCAATGCCTGACGGTGACAAGCTGCTACAAATACACACAAGACTGGGTGAAGGAGCATTACCCGGAAAGCTACGAGGATATGCCCTCGGAGCGGACATTCAGGCGCAGGGCGGAGGATATTCCGCTGGCGGTAAGAATGTACTTCCGCAACGGTGACAAGGCATTTTCGGACAAGTGCAGTCCGTATGTGGAGCGACTGTATGACGATCTTCACGCCAATGACGTTTGGATCGCAGATAACCACACATTTGACTTCATCACCGCCGGAAAGGACGGAAAGAACCGCCGCCTGTATCTGACAGCGTTTACGGACGCAAAATCCGGGGTAATGGTAGGCTGGAATCTGACCTATGCGCCTTCCGGCGACAGCACGCTGCTGGCGCTGCGCCATGGAATTCTGCGCTGCGGAGTGCCGAAAGCGGTCTACTTCGACAACGGTTCTGAGTTCCTTGTAAGCG
Organism: uncultured Ruminococcus sp.; assembly: GCA_964425035.1. Taxonomy (GTDB): domain Bacteria; phylum Bacillota; class Clostridia; order Oscillospirales; family Ruminococcaceae; genus CAG-115. The sequence continues at coordinate 21,668 of CAYRLM010000007.1, read as the reverse complement.
ACATCGGCGGTCGAGGACACCGCCGCAAAAAGGATTGGAACAAAGACCCGCTGCCGCCGAATATCTTGCAGTTCCTCGGTATCGAGATGCACAATGCTATCGTCCGGAACGCAAAGGCGAAGCCCATCGAGCGGACGTTCTGCACGTTTAAGAACCAGTTTTCACGGTGCATACCGACATTCTGCGGCGGCACGATACTGGAACGCCCGGAAAGCCTCAAATACAAACTCAAGCACGGCATTATCCCGGAGGAAGAACAAATACGGCTTGCTCTGGACGCTTATATCGACGGCTGCTACAATGTTGCTCCCTACGGCGGCAAGGAACGGAGATACAAGAGCATGAAGCGGTACGAGGTCTGGAACGAGAGCATACAGGATACGGTATTCCGCACGGCTGACGAGGACAATCTGTCCATGCTGCTCAAGCGTGTAAGCAAGCCTCAGGCGGTAAGCAGGAACGGCGTGTATATAACGTTTGCGGGAGAAAAGCTGTGGTACAGGAGCAGTGAAACGGTACTGCACATCGGCGAAAAGGTGTATCTTAGATATGACCCGGCGGACATCAGAAAAGTGCGTATCTACGATATGGCTACGGACAAGTACCTGTGGACATGGGAACTTGATGACGACCTGTTTGTGGATTACCTCACGAACCACCGTGAGGACATAGCTACCGCCGAAAAGCAGATCGCCGAAAGCAAGCGCCTTGTGCGTGAATACGGCAGGGGTATGCTGGACGGTGTGGACGCAGACAAGCGCATTGATATCTTTGCGGCTATGGTTAAAAACTCAGCCGAGGGCGAAAAGCAGCTCCGGTTCAAGAAGCCCGCCACCTTTGTCCCGGTATTCTCGGAGGAGAAGCTGGAGCAAAAGCCGGAATTAAGCAATATTGAGAACATTTCGCTCAACATTGATATCCTCGACAAAATTAATGCAGCGGCGGCAAGCCGCAGAAAGGACTGATATCATGGCAGAACAGAAAGTTATCCGGGAGCTTACCCCGGAGCAGAAGGAAACACTGGAGAAGCTGTCCGCCGCCGCTGCGGAGCTTGGTATTTCCGAAAGGAAGATGTGCGAGCGCATAGGCATAACTGGTTCGGCGCTGTCGCAGATACGCAAGGGATACTATCCCGGCAACTGGGATAACCAGTTTGAGAAGATCTACTCCTACTTCGAAAATAAGGAGGCAGCGTCCGAAACCTACACCGAAGTCGATTATGTGCCCACATCAATATCCACACTGGTATACAAGACGGTGCGGAACACTCAGCTCAAGGGCGGATTTGCCTTTGTGACCGGCGACGCCGGGGTCGGCAAGACCAAGGCGCTACACAAGTACATAGAGGATCACCCCCACGACAGCGTGATGATTACTATAAATCCCTGCACCAAGAGTACAAAGGCGGTGCTGAAGCTGCTGGCTCTGAGCCTGGGCGTGCCGGTAACGCAGTCCCGGGACGACCTCTGGATGAGCATTGCGGCTAAACTCCATGACGGAATGGTCGTTGCGGTGGACGAGGCGCAGCTTCTGACTTACGGCAGCATTGAAACGCTCCGCTCGTTTGCGGATTTCTTCGCAGAGCGCCGCCAGACCCTCGGCGTGGTTCTGGTCGGCAATCAGGGAATCCGGGAGAAAATTGAGGGAAAGAGCCGGGAACAGTACCGACAGGTCGCCAACCGTGCGTGGCAGCGGCAGCAGATAAGCACCGGAGATGTACAGCCGGAGGACATCAAGATGCTGTTTCCGGTGCTGGAGGGCAAGGAGCAGGAGCTGACGCTGCTCTACAAGGTAGCCCAGACCGCCGAGGGAATCCGTGGAGCAGTTCGGCTGTTCGGCAATGCATTTGACTCCGGCAGCTACGATTTTAACGGGATAGTCCGCATGGCTAAGATGATGCACCTTGACCTCAAGGGCGCGGAAAAGGCGGTGCGGTCATGAAGCACGGGAAGAACCCAACACGCCGCCAGAAGCAGGACATTGCTTCCCTGCGGCTGAATCCTGACAACTGGCTCGTCTGCAAGGACACCCCGGACGAACTGGTTCTGGAACACAAAATCAGTGGAAAAACCAAGGTGATCAGAAAGGAACTTTTAAGATGAAGTACGAATATGGGCTTGCATTTTTCTGCGGCGTGGTAGTGATGGCGCTTGCGAATGCGCTTTCGCTGGGGCTTCTGCCCTGCCGGGCGCTGGCAGTGATATTCCTGCTGGTGGCGCTGGCTGCAGTCGCAATTTCCGGGTACCTGTTCGGGCGGAGAAGCTGCCGGAAGCTGGTACAGCGCCGCTCTTATAATGAGGGCGTCCGCAAGGGGCTGACGATCGGACGGGCAGAACGGCAGTCGGAGATACAGAGGTTTCTGGAGGACTAATATTCGGGGGCTGCGTCCCCCACACAGCAGGACGCTGTGAAGTCAAAGCCAAAAGCGCGGCATGGACGCCGCGCAACCGAGCTTTGACGACCTTAATGCGGCTTCCGAACGGGAACTGTTGCAAGCCAGTGCAAACGCAGAGCAGGGATAACGCCGGGCATTCCGGCAGAAAGGAGAGTGATTGCATGAAATTCAAGATTTACGACTATGAGAACGACCGTTCGGTAGATATTGAGCTGACCGCTTCTCAGTGGAAGGAGCTCCAGACGTTCCTAAAGGAACTGAAGAACCCGCCTGCACAGGACTACAAGGCGGTTCTCGACAGCTTCAACAGGATATGCACCGGGTTCCCTCCGGCAACCAGGCTGACGGATAAGCGCCGCAGGGCGATATCTAAAGCCCAGAAAGACGGCTACGACCTGGAGCAGGTATTCCGCACAGCTGCTCAGAGTTCGTTCCTCCGTGGGCGCAATGACCGCAGATGGCGTGCCAGCTTCGATTGGATCATGCAGCCGGGAAACCTTGTAAAGGTCGCCGAGGGGCAGTATTCGGACAGCGCTCCGGCTCCGGTTCCGGTTCCGGCGGCGCAGATGTCCGGCAATCCGTTTGACGGCTATGGAAAGGATTAATGCAGCGGATTTTGTGAAGTCCCTTGCGGCAGTACATATGCAGAACGATCCTCCTCTGGAGGGCGACTACACGGACGAGGACGGTCTGCTCCGCTGCGGCAGTTGCGGCGGCAAGAAGCGCAGCCGCATTGAAGTCAGCGGAGAGGAGATAATCGTGCCGGTGCCCTGCGAGTGCAGGCTCCAGAAGATCGAGGAGGAGAAAAAGCAGACTGCGGCAACTCTGGCTGCTATGCGTTCCACGGAACTGCGGCGGCTGTCGCTGATGGATTCCACCCTGGCAGCGGTAAGATTTTCGAACGCCGACCAGTCCGGGGATAATGCCCGGAGCATGGAGATGTGCCGCAGATACGCCGGGAAATTCGGGCAAATGCGCCAGGATAACCGTGGACTGCTGCTGTTCGGCGGCGTTGGCACCGGAAAGACTTACACTGCAGCATGCATTGCCAATGAGCTGCTGTCGCAGGGAATCCCGGTAGTCATGACGTCGCTGGTGAAACTCATCGACGGAGGCGCCGACGAATTATGCAGCCGCATGGCAGCAATAGACCTGCTTATCCTGGACGATCTCGGTGCGGAGCGCTCCACGGATTACGCCCTGGAGCAGATATACAACATTGTGGACAGCCGCTACAGAGTGGGACTTCCGGTGATCTACACCACCAACCTCACGCTTGAGGATCTGAAGCACCCGGCAGATCTGCGGTACGCGCGGATATATGATCGTATCCTGGAGCGGTGTTTCCCGGTGGAGTTCCGAGGGAGTTCCCGGCGAAAAGCCGGAGCGTGGCAGGGCTTTGAGGATATGCAGGCGCTGTTAGGAGGTGACAACGATGGCTAAAGCCGAATGCGCCAACTACAACCACGGCAAAGACCGCTGCAACCTGCTCATGGAATTGGTATGCGAACAGAAGTGCCGTTGCACATTTTTCTGCACCCATGCCCAGAGGGAACTTTCCGACCGGAAGCATGATGAACTGCTGCGGAGCAAGCCGGAGGAAGTCCAGGACAGGGCGGCTCTGCTGTATTACGGCGGAAAGAAGCCCTGGAACAATAATTAAACATCATTAAAGGAGGATTTAAATGAAAAAGTACAAAGTACTTACCAAATCCCGTGGGCTGACCATACCGAAAGATATGGCGGCGCACCTCGACTTCCACGCCGGGACTGCGGTAGATCTTACAGCTTCCGGGGACGGAAAGCTCATCATCACCAGGCACATCGACACCTGCCGGTTCTGCGGCGGCGCGGAAAAGGTGAAACGGTTCGGCGACATCTACTGTTGTCCCCTGTGTGCTACAAAGCTGTATCAGGAGGTATCAGCAGATGAATGATATCGTTGAAAAAGTCCGGGAGCTCAGCCAGATCAAGGCGGACATCGCCAGACTGACAGACCGCAAAAAGCAGCTTGAAGCGTACTTTCTGGAGCGTGGCGGAGATGATGTTCTGGATACCAAGTTCAAGTCCACGACATATTCCGACCCGGATTCCCAGGCGGCGGTGACTTACACCGAGGCGCAGGCTCTGACGATCATGTATCCGCGCTACCTTGAGGAAACACTGGGTGCGATATTCCCGGATATCTTCGAGGTAGCCACCAAGACCGAAGTCAAGCCGAAGAACAAGGATATTGAGCGCATGCTCATCGGCATGTACACCGGAAGCTACACCAGATCAACGCCGGAAGAGATAATCGCGCAGCTTCCCTGCGACGATAAGGCAAAATCCGCACTGGCGAAGAAGCTCAAGGGCGCGAAGTTCGACACCGACCGCGACAATCTCATGAAGATCGGTGGATTTTCGGAGCAGGACGCAAGCGATTACGCTTACCTATATGCGGAGGCGGTAGTCTGGCAGACGTTCCGGCGCATTGCGGAGATATCCGGCGCGGACGACGCACGGCTGCTCCGCTGCATAAATCTCGGCGTTGCGGTGGATAGCTCCACCAAGATCGCGGTGACCTGATGGCTACCAAAGAACAGATCCGGCGGATATATGCCCTCGGCGCTGCCGCCGGACTGCTCGACAGGAGCGCCGGGAACGACGACAACCTCCACCTGTGGATAAAGCAGTTTTCCCTGAAAGACCACATCTCGGAACTGACTGAGCAGCAGGCGGATTTCATAATCAAGCGCCTGGAGGAATATCGCTCACAGGTCGCGCCGCTTCCAGAACTCATCACCGAAGAGCAAAAAAGCATGTGCTTCAAGCTGATGTACCGTATAGCGGATATTTCCCCATCGGAGATCAAGCCACGGGAGCGGCTCCGGGGCGTTGTAGCCAAAGTGACCGGCAGGGATATCTGCCCAAACGGAGATATCTTCCACCGCGTCACCCGGGCGGAGGGATCGCAGATAATCGAAATGCTCAAGCGGATACTCCGCTCGGAGCAGAACAAGCTGAAAAGGAGAAGTAAAAATGGGACTGGCAATGCTGATAAAGAAGAGCCACCTTAATGCGGATCAGCAGGAAGTGGCGGACATCATCGGGCTGGAGAACTACCAGGCGCTCATAGACATGTATGGCGGCGACAGGCTGTATATACCGAAAGCGCGGAGCATAGTTCCGGCAGCGGAACTGGCTTATGAAATACGCCGCAGGCGACAGAACGGATACAGCAACGAGCAGATTGCACGGGATCTTGAGATCCCTGCTGCGGATATCCGTAAAATCAAATGATCAATCCCCCGGTTTTTCCGGGGATTTTTCCATTATTTCGTGGAGTTATATAATGGTGTACAAAATACATTTTTGATAGTATAATAGGACAAGATAAAAACTAACATTGATAAGAGGTGATACCGTGGACTTCGACGCTATCTATAATATGATACTTACCATCGGAATGGGTGCGATAACGTTCTTTCTGAAGCGCAGCTTTGACAAACTGGACAGCCGGGCAAGCTTGTCGGATGTCGAGGAACTTAAAAACAAGCTTGGCAGCCGTGCAAGCCGCTCCGATGTCGAGGAACTCAAGAACAATCTTGAAAGCGCCGACGAGAAATACGCCAGCAAAACGGAGCTTAACGAGCTGAAAAAATCCATTGAGAAAATCGAAAGCAACATTGATTTTCTCAAGGAAAACACCGTGCGTAATGCAGATTTTATACGCACTATGAGCCGGTTGGAAAACAAAATCGACGACTTGAAAAAGGGGTGATATAGATGGACATGGAAAGAGTACGCCGTGAAAAATTCTGCGATAACAACGCCCGGGTGCTCCGGGCTATAAATGCCCTGCGGACTAGATACGTCCATATCCGCGATCTGGAATACGGTCTGGGAGCCGAAATGACGGAATCCGAGATAGCCGATTGCGTGAATTATCTGAACGAGGGCGGATACATCAAGCTCCGTGATCTGGAGTTCCACAACGAGGTTCTTGACCTCGCTGACGCCGAACTGCACAGCCTGGAAGCCAAGCTGACCGCCAAGGGCATTGCGTTCCTCAACGGGAAGATTTCCGATCCCTGCATAAGGCGGTGAACTCATGAAGCGTAAGCACAGCAAGATAGACAAGCTGCCGGCTGACATCAAGGAAGCCGTTGAGCAGATGATCCTCGGGGACTACACCTACCGCGATGTCTGCGACTTCGTCCGGGACACGGCAAACGTCACGCTTTCCGAAGCGGCGGTCTGCAGGTACGCCCAGGGGCTGAATGCCAGCGTGCAGGAAATAAGGCTCGCAAGCGAAAATATGCGTGCTCTGACCGAGGAAATGCAGAAGTTTCCTCAGCTCGACACTACCGAGGGAATCGCCCGGCTGATATCACACAAGGTGCTCCAGGCAGTCCAGCAGATGGACGAGGTCGCGCTGAAAGAAGCCGACCCTCTCAAGCTTATTGAGAAGGCAACGGCGCTGATCAGAGCGGTAAGCCTGAAAAACTCCACGGATATCAAGACGGCGAACCTCAAGAACGTGGCGTTCGAAAGCTTCAAGGAAGATATCTTCGACGCCATGGCAAAGGAGAATCCGGAGCTGTACCAGGCAATGGTGCAGTTCATCAACAGCAAATCGCAGGAGGAATAATGTACGTTATATATTGCAACTCCGGCAAGGAGATGTCGGTAGTCCGGCAGCTTGCCGAGAAGAATATCCGGGCGTATGCGCCCCGGCGCCTGGTGATGGAACGTCACTTCGGCAGATGGGTGCGCCGGGAAATATTCCTGTTCAGCGGATATGTGTTCCTGGACGAGGAGCTGACGCCGGACATCTGGCAGGCGATAAAAAACTGCTATGGAACGCTGCGGATCCTCAGCCGCTCGCAGCTCAGCCCCACCGAAGAGGAATACATACGCTTCCTGTGCAACGATGGTCACGCGCTAGGAATGAGCCGCGGATACGTCGCCGGAGGCGCGCTGCACATCACGGACGGCTTCCTGCGGCGCTTTGAACACAAGATAATCAGATACAACAAACGTGGCAAGCGTGCCACGGCGGACGTCACGATCTACGGCAGGCACTACGAGATAACCCTCGGCTGCGAGTTCGATGTTTCGCCGGTCATTCCGTCGATTAGCTCCGGAACGGCAAAATATATCCTCTGAGATCTGCGGAACATGATTCCGGACGGACAGGGCAAAGCATACCCCGAAAAATCCCCTGTAAGCGCCTTATGCGTTTCAGAGGGTAATTTCCCCATCCCGAAGCAATGCGCGGATTTAAACGCAATTTAAGCGCGATTAAACGTATGAAAGAAAGGCGACAGCATGAGCAAGAAGAAAAAGAGCATAGCAGCCCTCGGTGCTGCCATCGCTGAACGCGAAAAAAACAGTACAGACCAGACCTCCGCAGTGCAGCAGCTTGTGGAGGCTTACTTATCCACAAACAACGAAGCCAAACGCGCAAAGAAGATCGCTGAAATAAAATCCCGGTGCGGCGGACTGAATGAGCTGCTGACACAGAACAGCGAGCTGCTGACCGCCGAAGTGGAGCAGGCGCTCCTGCGCGCGGCGACCGGGTACACCGTCACCGAACACACTATTAGATATGTGAACGGCGTCAAGACCACTGAAACACGGGAGCGACACATTTCTCCGTCACAGGCGGCTATAGAGTTCTACCTTATTAATAAAAAGGGCGAAGATTACAGCCGGAACGGTGGCGGTTCGGGCAATGCTGACGGGGCTCTGGCGGATATTCTGGAGGCGCTGAAGAATGGGTAAAGTTGCATTCACGAAAAAACAGAACGACCTCATGCGGCTGTTCAAGCAGCAGCGGCTTCCCCGTCTGACCGTGCTCCAGGGTTCGGTGCGTTCCGGAAAGACCTGGATCTCGCTGATACTGTGGGCGCTGTGGGTGGCTTCGCGCCCACGGGAATATCTGTACATGATGAGCGCAAAGTCGCTCCAGACCCTCAAGCGCAACTGCCTGCTCCCTCTTCAGGAGCTTATCGGCGAAAGAAACTTCACATTCTCGCTCTCCGCAAAGGAGGGCATTCTTTTTGGGCGGAAGATAATGCTGGAGGGCGCGAACGACGCGCGTTCCGAAAATAAAATCCGAGGAATCACCCTGGGCGGCGCTTACTGCGACGAGCTGACGCTGTTCCCAGAGGACTTCTTTACAATGCTTCTGTCGCGATTATCCGCGCCTGGTGCGAAGCTGTTCGCTACCACAAATCCGGACGTCCCGACGCACTGGCTCAAGAAAAAGTACCTCGATAATGAGAAGCTTGCGGACGACCTGCTGAACATCTTTTTCAGCATTGACGATAATACAACGCTTCCTGCGGAATACGTCGCCAGTCTGAAAAAAGAGTACACCGGCGTATTCTACGACCGTTTTATACTCGGAAAGTGGGTAGTCGCTGCCGGCGCAATTTACCGCGTATTCTCGGATAATATCCCAGCGTTCGCCGCGCCGGATCCGCTCCCCCAGCTGGATATTATCAATGTCGGCGTGGACTGGGGCGGCAACGGCTCGGCTCATGCGATGGTCGCCACGGGTATGACCTCAGATTACGGGAAGCTCATCGCCCTGCGGAGCGAACGAGTGCCTGCAACCGGACTGACTCCGCAGCAGATCTACAAGCGTATATACGAGTTCTGCGAAGGGATCCTCCGGGATTACGGCAAAATCGAGGATATCTATGCCGACAGCGCCGAGCAGACGCTTATCGCCGGGCTGAGGGAATATATAGACCCTCTTGACCTGACGGTGAAAAATGCACGAAAACGCCCGATAATCGACCGTATCCGTGCGACGACCATGCTCATGGGCGGCGAACGGTTCCTGCTGACCTCGGACTGCGAAACGCTCCGGGAAGCGTTCCAGGGCGCTGTATACGACGATAAGGTAGTCGGCGAGGACGTCCGCCTGGATAATGGTACCTCGGATATAGATACGCTGGACGCATTTGAGTACAGCTTCGAGCGGTACATTCCGCGGCTTATCAGGAGGGATTAATGAGTATTTTAAACACGCTTAAAGGCTTATTTAAAGGGAAAGGAGGAGCGACTGTGGACAACTTTGATATAACAGATTCGGCGGTAAGTTCGACCATGCGTTCCGCGACTTCCCTCTGGTGGGACGCGTTTCAGGGGCAGCTCCCGTTCGTGCTGACCCACAAAAACTTCAAGCCGCTGCCGACGGCGTACATGTCTACTGCGTATCTGGCGCAGCTCGTCACCGGCGAAATCAAGTTCGAAATCGCGGACGAGGAGCTCAACAGGCACGTCCAGAAGAATCTTCTGCCGAACCTTGACAGGATAACGCAGCTGACCCTTGTGGGAGGATTCACGGTGATAAAGCCGTATTTCGTGCAGTCCGGGGAAATGTTCTTCGATTTTGGGACGAGTCGTGACTTCCTGCCGATGGCTCTGGACGAGAACGGGCATGTCACCGAGGGCGTATTTTTCGAGCGTATCCGGTACCGGGGCAAAATCTACGAGCGCCGGGAACATCACATATTCCAGGACGGCGTGCATACCGTTCGGAACACCGCCTACATATACGGCACCAGACGCACCGTGGAGCTTTCCGAGGTGCCGAAGTGGGCTGTGCTGCTTCCGGAGGGGCGCATTCCCTCGGATATTCCGATGATAGCGACGTTCCGGACACCCTATGCAAACAACATCGACCTGGACAGCGAACTGCCGATAGGAATTTTCGCGAATTCCCTCGGCACGCTGCATGAGATTGACGCAGCGCACTCCGAGTACCACGCAGAATTCAAGAAGATGTCGGCGAAAGTCTTTGCGGACAACACCGTGCTTCGTGGGAACGAGGGAATCCCGGACGATTATTTTGTGGGATTCAAGGGTGATGGCGAATCCACGGTAGAGCAGCAGATAATGGCTTACGCTCCGCAGATCCGCGAAACAGAGCACGCCGCCCGGATAAACAAGGAACTGCGGTTCTACGAAACGCAGATAGGAGTAAGTTCCGGCACGTTCTCGTTCGATACGCAGAAAGGGCTTGTCACAGCAACGCAGGTGCTTTCCGAGGACAGGACTACATACAACACGGTCTGCCAGATACAGCGGCAGCTCCGCCCGGTGCTCCAGTCGCTCAGTCAGATAATCGTCACGCTGGCAAGATTTTACGGCGTGGAGTGCGAGGACGGCGAATGTGCGATAGAGTTCGGCGACAGTGTATTTGAGGACACCGGCACTGAGTTCAACCGCCGCTTCCAGATGGTTCAGTCGGGGCTGCTCAAGGCTGAGGACTTCAACGCATGGTACTTCGGCGTTCCGCTGGAGCGTGCGCGCGAAATGCTTCCTCCCATGACGGAAGCTTTCGGTCAGGCTTAGACAACGAAACGGCAGCAAGCTGCCGAACGTTGTTGCTAAACTGCATCATTTTTGTTTCGGTGACAGTCGTCACCGATTTTCTGACGAAAACCACAAAAATGACGGGTGAGAAAGGAGATTGAAATGCTGACCCCCGAACAGCTTCAGAACCTGCCGCAGGATCTCACAGATCTCTACGACCAGCTTTCTGAGTTTATCCTCCGGGATATTGCCCGGCGCATTGCAAAAGGCGCGCAGATAACCGACACGGCGGAATATCAGCTGTACCGCGCACGGAGCCTGGGGCTGTCTACGGACGAGATCGCCGCGAAAATCGCCGAGATCAACGGCAGTTCCGCCGCAGAGGTCAACCGGCTTATCCGGGAAGCAGCGGCGCAGTCCGACGAGTTCGACCGCAAAATGCTCGGGGCTGACAAGGGCGCGGCGATTCCGCTGGAGGAAAACACGCAGCTTCAGAAGCTGATTTCCGCACAGATAGCGGAAACCTCCGGGAAGTGCGAGAACCTCACAAACACGATGGGCTTTGCTGATCACGACTTCCTGGGGCGCGTGTACTACCTGTCCATGACGGACATGTACCGCCGGGAGATGGATTCCGCACACATGAAGGTCGTGACCGGTGCGACGGACTACATGACCGCAATCCGGCAGGCATGCAATAAGCTTGCGGCAAGCGGCGTACGCACGATAGACTATGAGAGCGGTCACTCTGACCGTATCGAGGTCGCAGCGCGCCGGGCGCTGCTTACCAGCGTGGCGCATGTCACGCACAGAATATCCGAAGAGAACGGCGAGGAGCTGGGTGCGGACGGCTGGGAGATGTCCGCGCACTCTGGTTCGCGTCCGTCCCATGCAATATACCAGGGGCGGCAGTACACGCAGGAACAGTATGAGCGGATAATCAAGCCGCTTATCAGTGAGCCGAACTGCCGGCACGATGTGTTCCCGATAATCCTCGGCGTGTCCGAGCCGGTTTACACCGAGGAAGAACTCCAGAACATAGACCAGCCGCCGTTCACCTACGAAGGGCGGAAGTACACAGCTTATGAGGCTTCCCAGCAAATGCGAAAGATGGAGCGCGCCATGCGAAATCAGAAAGACCGCTGCATTGTCGCTGACGCTGCCGGGGACGAAGATAGTTATACCGCAGCGAGCATTAAGCTCCGGCGGCAGAAAGATATCTACGAGGATTTCGCAAAGGCTGCGGACAGCTACACGCAGTACGAGCGGACTTACGTCGCCGGCTATGACCGCAGGCTTGCAGGTAAGACCGGGGCGGTTACTCGGAAGCAGAGGGAGTTTGAAAAGGCACAGATTCGCTTGACAGAAGAAACAAGTCATGATATAATAGAGAAAACGGAAACTTCTGATTTTAAGAATATTATTTCACCTCAGAATGGTATGTCAAAAGAATACCAGACTGTGTTGGAAAATAAATTCTCTGGTGGAACGGCTGACGCAAAAAGAGCCTTTACCAGGTACGTTAAGCACGATTCCGTTGCAGATAGTTCTTATGATAAGACCGCACATTTCTCTCCTGTTACACAGAAAATCAAGATGAATTTTGCCAAGGATCAGATTAATCCCAAAGGCTCCGGAACTACGTTCTTTCATGAGCATGGGCATTACATTGACTACACATCGTGTGAAGGTGACGGCTATACTTCGACAAAATCCCCCGAGTTTGGAAAGCTGTTAAAAAGCGACTTTGATAGTTATGTGAACTCAGTTATGAAGCAAAATCACATTGAATTGCCTGCGGCATACTACAAGATTTCTAAAGAGCTTTCAGGGCATAAGCAGCATTCTGTTTCAGACTTATTCGGAGGTATTTCTGGCAACCAGTGCGTCGGCAGATATAGACATAAGGATTTGTATTGGGCTAAAAACGGTGCAGTAGAAAAAGAAGCGTTTGCTCATATGTACGAAGCACAGTTTGATGCTGAAAAATATGAACTCATGAAAAAGTATTTCCCTAATGCTTTGAATGAATTTGAAAAACTTCTGAACGGAGTGATAAAATGACTTTTTTTGAATTTGAAGATGATGCTAAATTACAGAAGGCTTCAAAAAACTATGTGCAAGCTTACGGTGGTGAGTTTTATTGCGAAGAACCTGGAGTTGCTCTCTGCTACGAGAGCAAGGACAGAAAAGAAAGTTATTATTCTCCTCATGAAGCAACATCGCAGCAGATATATGAAATGCTGACGAATGGTAAACCAATTTCCGAACAGTGGTCACCTATCGAATATGATCCAGAATGTGATTACTAAAGCAAAGCACAATACATGCACTCCCAGCAATGGGGGTGCAATTTTATACCCTGAAAGGAGAAAGCCCATGAAGTACATATCGGAACGAGTTGTAAATATATCCGATCTGGAGAAGCTCCTGACGGATATTCACCTGCTTTCACAAATAGCACAGAACAGCCCCGGCGATGAAACGCAGAAGCTGCTCTGTAAGATAGAAAGACTGGCTGATGAAGCAGTTCACTTCCAGTTCCGCCTTGAAAATAGAATTACTACTATAGCCAATTAGTGATTCTTGTATCTTCAATTTTAGGCGGAGCATTGTGAAGATGAACGCAATTGCAAAAATCATTGCACATCATCCACTTGTATTCCTCTGATTGCTCATCTACTGGAAGCATACTGTTTTCAACAATGGGACATTTTGCACTCTGGAAAACAGCGGAATATGGACTTGCCGGGTTGTTATATCGGTATGTAACTTTAATCGACAGATTCAAATTCCATTTCTCACAGTGAACTTTCATCGGAATAGTAGTACAATAATCCATAATTTTGACCTCCTTCCTATACTATTATATTAGATAGAGCGTCAAACGTCAAGATGTTTATCATACGAAAGGAGCACCCATGACCCCACACGACAGATACTGCAAGACCAGGCGTGCAGCGGTGGTCGCAGACACGCACCGAAAGCGGCAGCGCTGCATGCCCCGTGATGCGCCCAGAATGATCCGCGGCGAAATACCCCAGATAACTCGCACCCTCTATGAGGGCGCTTTTTTATACTCAATTTTAAGGAGGATTTTTAAATGGATAAGTTAAAGGCACTCCTGCAGAAGCTTGGAATCGAGCTTACCGCAGACCAGGCGAAGCAGATGGACGAGGTAATGAGCAAGGAATTTATCTCCGCTGAAGCCGCTGCGGCTGACAAGACCAGGCTGGAGGAACTGACGAAGCAGCTCGCCGCCCGTGACAAGGATCTCGAAAAGCTCAAGGCGGACAACAAGTCCGAGGAACTCCAGAAGCAGCTCGATGAACTGAATGCCAAGTACAAGCAGGACACCGACGATCTCAACGCCAAGCTGACCGCTCAGCAGGCGGATTTCGCTGCGGAGAAGCTGTTCGGCGGCTACAAGTTCGCAAGCGAGCGCGTCAAGAGTTCCGTCCTGGCAGAGTTTAAGAGCAAGGGCTTCAAGCTTGAGAACGGCGAGTTCGTCGGCGGCAAGGAGTATCTGGAGGGGCTGAAGCAGTCTGAACCGGATTCATTCGCCCACGAGCAGAAGCCCGGACTGTTCATGGGCAGTACCCAGAACAACGTCAGCGCCGATGCAAACAACCTCGAAAGCCAGATCTACGCTGGCTTCGGCTTAAAGAAGTAAGGAGGATACCACAATGGCAATCAACACAATTGAAGCAGCAAAGATATTCCAGACCGTCCTCGATCAGCAGATCCTCGAGGGAGCGACCTCCGGCTGGATGGAGGATAACGCAGGGCAGGTAAAGTATTCCGGCGGTAATGAGGTAAAGATCCCGAAGATGTCCCTGAGCGGTCTGGGCAACTACGATCGTGACTCCGGATATACTCAGGGAGCCATTTCGCTGTCCTATGAAACCAAGACCATGACCATGGACAGAGGCAGTAAGTTCCTGCTTGATAAGATGGACGTGGACGAAAGCAATTTCGTCGCCAGCGCTTCCAACGTCATGAGCGAGTTTCAGCGCACACAGGTGATCCCGGAGGTGGACGCCTACCGCTACAGCAAGATCTATTCTCTTGCAAAGGATAATTACGGCAGGACTTATACTCCGGCGGCAAGCACGATCCTGTCCACGCTTTCCGAGGATATCACCGCCGTGCAGGACGTTGCCGGAAACGCTGATCTCGTCCTTATCATGGCAAGACCCGTGTATGATATGTTCTGCAACAATGACAAGATCTCCAAGCTTATCAATGCAGGTGACTTCAAGCAGGGTGCGCTCGACCTCCAGATCAAGATGTTCAACGGCATTCCCATCATACCTGTGCCCTCGGCGAGAATGCAGACCGCATACACCTTCAACGACGGAAAGACCGGCGATCAGAAAGTCGGCGGCTTCAAACCTGCGGAAAAGGCAACCCAGATAAACTGGATCATCTGCCCGAAGTCCGCACCGATAGCCGTTTCCAAGACGGACAACATGAAGATCATCGACCCGGATACCAACCAGTCCGCTGACGCATGGCTGCTTGCATACCGCAAGTTCCACGACCTCTGGATAAAGGACAATGCGCTCCCCTGCGTCCGTGTGTGCGCGGTAGCCGGCACATGATCTATGCTGACTACACCTACTACACCGACAGCTACGGCGGCAAGGCGATAAAGCAGGAGGATTTCCACCGGCTTGCCGTCGAGGCTTCCTGCTACCTCGACCTTGTGACATCTGGCAGAGCCGAGGAGCATTCCGGCGACGAGCGGCTCATGATGTGCTGCTGTGCGCTCTGCGATATACTCGCAGCCACAGCAGACACCGGCGGCATGCTCAAGCAGTCCGAAAGCGTGGGAAGCTGGTCGTATACACTTGCAAGCGGTTCGAGCACCTCTGCCGAGGGGCTTATGTTCAGGAAATGCCAGACCTGGCTTCCGGCAGACTGGCTTTACAGAGGGGTGGCACGGGAATGATTTTCAGCGACACCATCACGATATACAACATCATTCCGCAGCAGGGGCGCTCTCCGGAGCAGCTCCGCCGCACGGTAGTCCACGGAGTATTCTGGGACAGTACCTCCGGAGCGGCGTTCGGTAAATCCGGGAAGGACGACAGCGACAGCATTACGGTTATGATTCCGGATTTGCCTGCGCTTGTGCCGGCTGCGGAATGGTTCCGGGACGGCTGTCCCGAAGATAGATTCACGCTTTCCCCCGGCGACATCATCGCCCGGGGTGAATGTGGCGATATCTCAAGCGCAGCGGAACTGGAACGGCAGCACACCGAAAAAATGATAATCACAGCGGTTCGTGAATGCCGGTTCGGTTCTGCAAGATTGAGGCACTGGGAGGTTTCAGGAAAGTAGGTGATTCGATGAAAATTACTACCGACCGCGGAACATTATTCACTACCGCCAGCGGCAAATCAATTCTCCGCTGGAACAAGAACGCTCCGCCCACCGAGGAGAATTTCGACCAGCTGCAGAAATTCATCGACAACACAGTAGTCCGGCACATGGACGCATACGTCCCCATGCGCACCGGAATGCTGAAGAAGTCCGTTATCCTCGGTTCACGCATGGGCAGCGGCGAGCTGGTGTTCATCGCGCCTTACGCTCACAAGCGGTATTACAGCAAGAACGGGAAGCTTGTCGGGAAGCGTGGTTCAAGATGGTTTCACCGAATGTGGGCGGTGCGTAAGGATACCATTATCCGCGAAGTCAAAAACTATGCAAGGAGGCTGATGCCGTGAATTCCATCATGGAAAGCGTTTGCAAATACCTCGCGGAATGCCCGGTCATTGATTCCAGCCTGCCGTTCTACCTCGATTATGTGGACAGCAAGGACTGCTACTGCGTGGGTACGCAGCCGAATCCGACCTATCGCAAGGACGTACTCGGCAACCGTATCTACACGGTGACTTTCCAGTTTGCTTACCGCACCGCCATCAGCAGTGACGCGGAGCGCGGAAAAAACATGGAATTCCTCGAGCAGTTCTGCCGCTGGATAGACGAGCAGAACGAGCAGCATAATTTCCCCGTCTTTGCGGCGAACAAGACTGGGCAGAACCTGAAGGTCATAGAAACCAGCTGCCTGGACGAAGTGGACGAGGGCAGAACCACGGGAATTTATGTCACACAGTTACAGTTCATTTATAAAGAAAGGATAAGGTGATTTTATGGCAATCACAGGAACAGGCGCAGTAGAGCGCGAACAGAGTATATTATTCATTCAGATCAACGGCGTGTGGGAACCCATCGGCGAGGACAACGAGAGCCTGGAGCGTACCCGTAACAACACGGTGACCCAGACGAAGAACGTCCTCGGCAGAACCAAGACCAAGATCACCAAGGGCAACCAGGTGACCTCCGTATCCCCGTACCTTATCGCTAAGGATTCCGCGCTTGCCAAGGAACTGTACGAGATCGACAGGAAGGACAAGCAGCTTGACGAGGTCAAGTACCGCTTCATGGAGGTGTCGATCTTCGACCAGAAGGGCGATGAGAAGTTCGCGGCATGGACGCAGGAAGCCAAGGTCGACCTCAAGAGCTGGGGCGGCGCTGCTGCTGATGGTCTGACTGCTCCGTTCGATGTCGTCTGGGAGGGCGACCGCACATACGGCGTATATGACCGCGCTGCGAATACTTTCGCGCCCGATGATGGTATCGAAGAGCTGACAGTCGTATCCACCGCCGGATCCTCCGCGACGAGCACGATCCTGCTGGTAGCTCCGCAGCTGAGCACCGGTAATCACTATGTGTACAAGGGCGGCGCGTCTGCTCAGACAGTCACCGCCGGACAGGACGTCACAAGCTGGACTGTGCTTTCCCCGGGTACCGCGATTACTCTGACTGGCTCTCCGGCAACTATTACGGTTGTCGAGGCTGACGCCGCCGGAAAGGCAGTCAAGGCTGGCAGCGTGACGGCTGTGTACGGTAGCTAATAAAATGCTAATGCCCTCGATACTTTTATCGAGGGCATTACATTATTTAATCCAGAAAATATGCAGTTGCGTAGTCAAGGGAATATGTAGTAAACTCATCAGGCGCATAAACATCAAACGAAACAGTTGTATTGGCTGGTATTTCTGAACAGTATGCTGAAGCAACATCAACATATCTGTTGTTCTGATAAAAAGAAATGTGAACCGATACTCCATATATCATTTGGTTAGCCGAATTTGTTATTTCACCTACTATATGTTTGCTGTAAGATGATTTTGTGATTTTATCATTTGATACGGAAATATACTTTTCTCCGATTTTAAGTTTGTAATCTCTCATTGCCCTTTCGTTCGAAATAGTGGTTGCAACATAGTCACTATCAGCTGAGATGACATGATTGGATTGTGGAATTAAAAGAATGACCAGTATCGCAGCAGTAAACAGTAAGGTAAGTGCTTGAATGATAATTGATATTTTGTTTTTCATTGCATAAGGCTCCTTTCATTGTATTTATATTATAAATTAAACCTGCGGAAATGTCAATAGGAGGATAAGACATGAGTATGAAATTTTGCACCACAGAGGAAAAGCCGGTAGACATCGAAATCGTATCCGGCGGAGAAACACACCACATAAAATTTTACCCCACCGACCTTCTGACAAGAGAACGCTTCTACCAGACCTACGAAAATCTGAAGAACTACAAGCTGAATGAGATCGTCCCCGTTGTGGACAAGAATGGCGTTTCCAGCGCCGAACTGGAGAACACAAAGGAACTGCTCCGCTTCACGGACTTTCTCGGTGAACAGATTGATGGCATATTCGGTGCCGGATCGGCGAAGCTGATCACTAACGGTCGCTGCAATCCTGTGGAACTTATCCGTTTTATGTGCGAAACGGCACACTACTTCACGCAGACCTCAAGCGACCTCATCAAGCATTACACCGACGCTATCGGGGACGGTGTAATGAAGTGAATTATCTCCTTGATAAGCTGCCGCAGGCTGTCCTGATCGACGGTAAAGCGGTACCCATACACACGGATTTCCGGGTGTGCCTGCGCGTCGTTCAGGCGCTGGAGGACGAGCGGCTCATGGAGCACGAAAAACTGACTGTTTTGCTGGCGCTACTTTACCCGAAACCTCCGGAAAACACAGCCCTTGCAATTGAGCAGGGGCTGAAATTTTTGAATCTGGGCGAGGATATGAATGCCAGCAAGACACACCCGGCAGCTGTCTACAGCCTGAACAAGGATTCAAGCTATATTTATACGGCGTTTAAAAGCACTTTCAACATTGATTTAAACACCGTTGAAAATCTTCACTGGTGGAAATTTCGCAGTCTTTTTGCCGACCTCGGCAAGGACTGCTTTTTTAATACACTGATCAGCCTGCGTTCGCGGCAGCGGACTGGTAAGCTCACGGACAGCGAAAAAGAATTCGTGCGGAGGAATCCGGAATTGCTATCCCTGTCCGAACCGAAGCAAAGCACCGCAGTGCAGGACTTTATCTCGAAAATAGGAAGGAGGAGCTAACATATGTCACAGGCAGACGGATACGTCCGCATAGTCACCCAGAACGACACTGCCGAAGCACAGCGTTCCACGGAACAGCTCGGCGACACCATTCAGGAAGCGCTGGATACTTCCCCGGCGGACAAAATGACTGATGTGCTTCTGGATATCCAGAAATCCATTGAGCAGCTCGGCTCGACTATTTCCAGCTCTACCGATCAGATAGTTGACGCTTTTGGCGAGGTGGAAGATGGACTGGACGATACTGGCGACGCCGCTCTCAAGACTGGCGATATCATCAAGGCTAATCTGTTATCCGAAGCTATTACCAAAGGCATTCAGGCGCTTGGAAGTGCGCTTAAAAGTACAGCTAGCAACGCTCTGAACCTTGCAGTAAGCAACGAAACCGCTTTTGCAAAGGCAAGCACCCTGCTCAAAGGCGATGATTTCACATCATATTATCAGGGTCTTATCGACATTTCAAATCGCACTGGCGTTGCATTCAGCGACCTTTCAGAATCCATGTATTCGGCATTGTCCGCCGGCGTGGCTCAGGAAAAAGTCCTTGATTTCGTTGAAAGCTCGGTAAAGCTGTCCAAAGGTGGATTCACACAGACTGCAACGGCAATCGACATTGTTACTACCGCCCTTAATGCATATCACATGGAAATGGACGAGGCTACCCATGTCCAGGACGTCCTTATAACTACCCAGAATCTCGGTAAAACCACTGTGGACGAACTTGCTTCCAACATGGGTAAACTGATTCCGACAGCTAACGGCGTCAATATTGCTTTCGACCAGCTGGGCGCTATGTATGCCACTGTAACGGCTAACGGCGTTGCCACGGCGGAAGCCACAACCTACCTCAACTCCATGATAAACGAACTTGGTGCTTCCGGCTCAACTGCTGAAAAAGCGATGCAGGAAGCTACCAAGGGCACAGATATGGCTGGGAAGAAATTCTCCGAGATATCAGCGATGGGATATGACGTTACAGATGTCCTTACGCTGATGAGCGACTATGCTCAAAAAACCGGGAAATCTTTATCAGATATGTTCTCTTCCTCGGAGGGCGCTAAGGCGGCTTCCATACTCCTATCCAATGTGGAAGGCTTTAAGAGCAATATAGACGCCATGGTAGATTCAACTGGTGCTGCCGCAACGGCAGCAGAAACCATGATGGATACCACTGCCGAGAAGATCCAGCTCGCAAAGAACCAGATTGACAATCTGACAAGTTCAATTGCCGAACAGTTGCTTCCGATCATTGGAGAAGCGGCTCAGAATATTGCTGACGCGCTTAACTCCTCGGAACTGAAAGAAACAGCTCAGGCTGTTGGCGATTTTATTGCAGGTGCACTGACATTGCTGCTGAACAATATAAAGCTTATAGCTTCGGCGGTCACCGGAGTTACTGCGGCGTTCATAGCTTTTAAGACTGCTGCCATGATCACTAAGGTAATCCAGAGCTGGCAGACCGCGATCCTCCAGGTCAAAATGCTCGGCACAGCGCAGGAGTTCGCGGCTGTAAAAACCGCTGCGCTTAACGGTCAGCTTACTCTGCAGGAAACGATTTATGCCGTGCTCAGTGGAAAGCTGGATATAGCTACGGCTAAGCAGGTGGCACTCAATACAGCTATGAGCCTGAATCCGGCTGCAATTATAGCCGCAGGAGTAGGATTGTTGGCTACAGCCCTTACGGGATTTGCTTTAAATGCACAGACAGCTTCGGAGGAAACAAGAAATTTTTCTGATGAACTGAAAGACTTGCAGAAAAGCTATGATGATGAAATCGCTTCTGGTGAAGCAGAACTGGTTATTCTTGAAAAGAAGGTCAATAGATATGAAGAACTCCGAACACAGATGAATCTTACGGCAGATGAAACATCGGAACTTCAGGGCTTGGCAGATGATTTACAGAGCACGTTTGGAGATTCAATTGATGTGGTAGATACGCTTACTGGAAGCTATAACTCCCTTACTCAAGCGTATAATGATTACGCAGCTGCTTTACGAGCAAATGTTATGTCTGAGGCTAAAAAAAGGCTTGCGGACGATGCGGCTAGTACTCTCATTGAATTGCAAAAGGAATATGATGAGGTATGCAAGCAAATCGAAAATGAAGAATATGATTTACCTAATGGGTTTATGGGCATTGGTGTTAATGTAGAAAATGTCGCAGAAGACATTTTGCTGGGCAGAAAGAAAGAACTTGAAGATGCAATAGAAGAAGCCAATTCTATAATTGACGAGTATATAAATTATAACGCTTCTTTATTACATAAAACAAATGCTGATTCAATAACATCAAATTCCGAAACTGCCAAAACCGGTGACTTCATCGACGTCGAAGCCGAGAAGAAAAAATTTAAGTCCGCACGGGACGAGCTCAAAAAGGAGTACAATCTCGGCGAGATCGACGCTGCTACCTACTACAGCACTCTTGAGGCGCTCCGGGACAAATATTGATTTTGTCAATATCACTTGACACATTATTCTCAAAAAAATGAATATTTT
>CAYRLM010000006.1:0-27542 GCA_964425035.1 uncultured Ruminococcus sp. | reverse complement strand
CTCGTCAATGATGACCTACATCAACCGCTATCCGCACATTAAGTGGCTGCTGACCGTGGCGAATGACGGAACGAACAGCATCTTCAAAGCCCTGCGGGATAACATCAACGGCGCACAGGATATGTTCCTCTCGGAGATCGTCCGTATCATGCAAAAATATCCGTGGTGCGACGGAATAGACATTGACCTGGAAAAAGGCGATGGCTATTCTACGCGCGATGCATCTACGGCTATGTTCCGCAATATCTACAATACAGTCAAGGCATACGATTCCACGAAGCTGATGAACATCTGCCTACCGGGTATGACGAGCGTCAACGGCTCGGTCGGCGGCGAGAACTGGTGCGTGTATGCCGACCTTAACAATTACTGCGATACCGCATCCATCATGAGTTACGGCATGGCGTGGGCAGGCTCCGCACCGGGACCGGTATCCCCACGTTCTTGGCTTGAGGGCATCTACGACTATGCCTCCGAAGTCATGGACACGGAGAAGGTGTTCCTCGGAATGCCCGCCTACGGCTGGAACTGGCAGATTTACGACAAGCCGGAGAATATCGGCAAGACCTATCGCGGCACTTCGCAGACCTACTATGCTGCGCAGAACTGGCTGAAAGGTGTGTATAACTTCACGGACGATCAGCCGCCGCAGCCTTTTATCCCGTTCGTGGGCTATTGGGACGATAACAACAAAGTGCCGTGGGCACTCCCTCATGTGTATGACTATATGGAGGGGCGGGACGCTGACAGCTATGAGTATCCGCAGATGTCAGGGACATATAACGGGCGGCACTATCTGACTGCATATAGCAAGCAGCAGAAAACGGAGTTTGAAAACATCATCATCGACCATGACGGCGGCAATTACGCCAGCGCATCCGGCATCGTGTCCATAGAAAACGGCATCGCCACGCTTGGCGATGAAGGCTCCGTCACATACCAATTCACCGTCAGCACGGCGGGAACTTACGATGTGGCGGTGCGGCTCTGTTATCCCTTCTGGGATAAGAACGGCATCTATGTATCGCTGGACGGTTCGACCACGCACTATACGGAGAGCCGCCTATGGTGGCCGTACTGGAGGACTACCTTCTGGACTACGCTTGCAAGCGGTGTGAGCCTTTCCGCGGGAACGCATACCATAAAGATTTCTGTCGATGTGAAGGGCGTACAGTTTTACGGTTTCCGTGTCTGCTCATCCTTTTCGGAGAAACCGTCCGCAGGAGAAGCAATCTATACCTTCTCCCCGCGACAGTTCAAGGACGTGGAGGGCAACATGGTCGGTCCCGACCGTGGTTTTCGGCTGACCTTGGAGATGCTCCGCCGAAAGCCCGACTCGGCTCTCGTATGGTACGAGGACTTCCGGGACTACGGTGTGTTGGAGACAAATTACTGGACGGTGCTGTCAGGCTCTTTTGAGGTGTGGCGGTCAGAGGAATACTCGATGGAGCGGGTTTACTCCCAACTTGACGGCAAGGGACACCTTGCATGGAAGTATGACGGCTTTTCGGATATCCACTTACGGGCAAGGCTGGCGTTCCCGGCAAATGGCAGCGGTCGTGCAGGAGTTTTCTGCGGCAATCTGTTCTGCTGCTTGAACTATGACAATCAGGCGGTGGAACTATACAACGGCTCCACGCTCCTTGGCAGCTACAGTCAGGAAATCACGAGGACGCCGAACGCAGACCTTCGGACTGATCCGTCTATGTACACGGTGGAGATGCGTATCCGCAGGAATAAGGTGCGCGTGTATTCCGGCTCCTCCTATACGCTGCGGTTCACGGCAACGGTCAGCGGTTTCTCCGGCGGCTACGCCGGGTACCGCTCCGACAACAGGACGGTCTGCGAACTGATGCGCCTTGGAGATGCATGGACTTACGAGCCATATGAGAGGTTCGATGTAATCATGCCGGACGGAACGACAAAATCCTACGGCCGCATCAGCAGGAGCAACTGCACATGGGACAGTGAGTTCCAGGTGTTCACGCTGACTTCTGATGTGGAGGAGATATCCACCAGGAGCGAGGACATCTCGATGGACTATGACTTTTTCCATTCGGATGATATGACTTCGCTATCCTGCGGCAACGACTACCAGGCAATGGTCATCCCCGTGGACATCAACATCTGGATTTCCCGCCTGTTCCTCGGCGATGCGGACGGCTTCTCCATCCTCTATTACCAGGATGTGGACTCCCTCGTCTATTGGGCGAACGAGGCGGCTTATCGGTGGAAACTTCGGGGAATGTGTATGTGGTCCCTTGGGCAGGAAGATCTGCGGCTCTGGGAATGGCTGCCAAAACAGGTCTGACACCATGAAAACAATACACAGTTTCTACCTCTGATATTTGTACAGATTATGCTCCGAATTAACTTGATAAATGTGCCGTTCAGAGTGATATATGTACATACCAAAACGAACGGAGGATACGGAAATGACACGGTTTGAAAGAGAATGGAACGGAGAACTTGGAGAGTTCTGGAAGAAGAATGCCCACGAAGAAGCACAGCGGCTTTTGAACCAGGCAGACAAGATCGAGGTGGAGGATGACGGAGCCGCCAAGTGGAAAACGAACGGTTCATACCTTCCGGCAGATGTTGTCGAGAAGCTGACCTTTGCTGGAGCGACATGGTTTTCACCGGAGGCAACGGCAGCAAAGCGCGAGAAGCAGGTCGCAAAGGAACTGGAAGTCTACCGCAGCAACCACAGAGAGCTTGATGCAGAGACGATTGCCGAAGCAAAGGCAGCATTCGGAGAAGGAACCACGATCTGTGATGTCATAACCGGGGAGAAAATCACCCTGTAAGGCAAAACACAAACAACACAATATTTTTGGAAAACGGCGATTGTCCACAGCGGGCAGTCGCTTTTTTCATACACAAAATTCAACCAGAGAAAGGAAGGTACAAGCGTATGAAAGAATTCTGGAACACCATTCAACTCATCTTTACGGCAATCGGCGGATGGCTCGGCTATTTCCTCGGCGGCTGTGACGGTCTGCTCATTGCACTTGTGGCGTTCGTAGCAATCGACTACATCACAGGCGTTATGTGTGCTGTGGCTGACAAGAAGCTCTCCAGTGAGGTCGGCTTCAAGGGTATCTGCCGCAAGGTGCTTATTTTTCTGCTCGTGGGGATCGCCAACATCCTCGATGTGCAGGTCATCGGCACGGGCAGCGTCCTTCGCACGGCGGTGATCTTTTTCTACATCTCCAACGAGGGTGTATCTCTCACGGAGAATGCCGCGCATCTGGGTCTGCCTATCCCGGAAAAGCTGAAAGCGGTGCTGGAGCAGCTCCATGACCGCGACACCGATGGAAAGGACGGTGACGAGTAATGACTTATACGAACAGCTCAATGGTGGCTTACACCAAACTTAGCCCGAACCATTCCGGTCAGAGGACGCACTCCATCGACCGCATCACTCCTCACTGCGTGGTCGGCCAGTGTACGGCGGAGGGGCTTGGGGACTGGTTCGCAAAGTCCACCACGCAGGCATCCTCGAATTACGGCATCGACAGGGACGGCCGTGTCGGGATGTATGTGGAGGAGAAGAACCGCTCCTGGTGTTCTTCCTCCAATGCCAACGACCAGAGGGCAATCACCATCGAGTGCGCGTCCGATACCACGGAGCCGTATGCGTTCCGTGACATCGTATATCAGACGCTCATCAAACTGTGCGTAGATATCTGCAAGCGTAACGGCAAGACGAAGCTCCTGTGGCTCGGAGATAAGGATAAGACTCTCGCCTATGAGCCGAAGTCCGGCGAGATGATCCTGACCGTCCATCGGTGGTTCGCAAACAAAAGCTGTCCCGGCAACTGGATGTATGCCAGGATGGGCGATCTTGCAGAAAAGGTTACGGCTGCTCTCGGTAGTGGTACCACTACTACACAGGGAACACGGGCTTCAGCCTTTTCCGGGCTTTCCGAGGCGGATGTTGTAAAGAGTGTGGGGACATTGTTTACCGCTGACCAGAAGAAAACAGGCATTCTCGCATCGGTTTCGATGGCGCAGTTCATTCTCAAATCCGGCTACGGAAAGTCGGAACTGGCGCAGAACGCCAATAACGTGTTCGGGATGAAATGCTCCCTCTCCGGCAATACCTGGAGCGGTTCGGCCTGGGACGGCAAAAGCAAGTACACCAAGCAGACGAAGGAGCAGAACGCTGACGGGAGCTACGAGACGATCACGGCTGATTTCCGTAAATATCCATGCGTGGAGGACTCCATTGCTGACCACAGCGCGTATTTGCTCGGTGCAAAGAACGGCAGCAAACTCCGCTATGACGGTCTGAAAGGCTGCACCGACTATAGGAAAGCCGTGCAGATCATCAAGGACGGCGGCTATGCCACGAGTCTTACCTATGTGCAGAACCTCTGCTCGATCATCGAGCGGTGGAACCTTACGCAGTTCGATGTAAAAGAGAGCGAGACGGCTATTGCCTGGTACCGCGTCCGTAAGACCTGGGCTGATTCCAAGACGCAGAAAGGCGCGTACAAGATTTTGGAGAACGCCCAAAAGTGCGCTGATGCCAATCCGGGATATAGTGTGTTTGATGTAAATGGTGTAAACATCTACACACCGAAAACAACTACTCCCGTCACGCCGGCTGTCCCGTTCCTCGTGAAAGTCAGTATTACCGACCTCAATATCCGCAAAGGACCGGGGACGGACTACGCAAGGACGCAGTATATCCCCGTTGGAATTTACACTATCGTTGAGGTCAAGTCCGGCAAAGGCTCGACCGCCGGCTGGGGACGGCTGAAGAGCGGCGCGGGATGGATTTCGCTGGACTATACAGTCCGTGTATGATGCAGAATATCTGAATTTGTCTGAGAGCCTGTGGGCATTCCCGTTCGTGGAGTGTTCACGGGCTCTTTTTTGTTATGAGGTTAAAATCCGGCGCATATCTTTTGACTGTGACTTAGGAGGTCTCAGTCATGGATGGATTTCAGAAAGAACAGATCAGGAACCTTCGGGGAGAAGGTCTAAGCTATGCGGAAATAGCAAGACAGGTCAATGTTTCCAGGGATGCGGTCATATCCTTTTGCCGCAGGAACGGTCTGCAGGAAATAAAGAAACCGAGAACGGCTGTGAAAACTGCAGCAAGCGATGTCTGCCGCGAGTGCGGAAAGCCTCTGGTTCAGGTGGACGGGATGAAACGGCGCGTGTTCTGCTCAAAGGAGTGCCGCGTCAAGTGGTGGAAGGAGCATCCGGAACGGCTGAATCAAAAGGCAGTGTATCAGTACACCTGTCCGCACTGTGGTAAGCCCTTCTCTGCTTACGGCAATTCCAAACGGAAATACTGCTCCCATGCCTGTTATATCTCTGATCGATTCGGAGGTGGAACGGATGAGTGAAGCGGAATTCCATGCGGAGAAAATGTATCTTCTGTGCCTTGGAACGGCAAAAGCGATGCTCAAGAAGGGCATCATTTCAGAGGAAGAGTTCACAAAAATTGATACAATGCTGCTCAAAAAATACAAGCCAACTTTGTCTACATTATTATCGGGAAAACCCTTGATATAACTGGCTTTTAGAGTGATATATAGTGTCGGAAAGGAGTTGATTTCATGCCGAAAATCACGAGAATCGAGCCGGGCATCAAGGCGCTCCCGGCAAAGAAAAAGGTGGCGGCCTACGCAAGGGTCTCCAAGGATACCGAGCGGCTGCTTCACTCTGTTTCCGCACAGGTAAGCTATTACAGCGATCTCATCCAAAAGAATCCCGAATGGGAATATGCAGGAGTGTACGCTGACTCCGGCATAACCGGAACCCTCGTTACAGGACGCAGTGAGTTCGGGCGGTTGCTGGAGGACTGCGAGGCGGGCAGGATTGATATCATTCTCTGCAAGTCGATTTCGAGGTTTGCGAGGAACACGGTCGACCTGCTGAATACGGTCAGGCGTTTGAAAGACATCGGTGTGGAGGTCCGGTTCGAAAAAGAGCAGATCAATTCGATGAGCGGGGATGGAGAACTGATGCTTTCCATCCTCGCTTCTTTTGCGCAGGAAGAGAGCCGGAGCATTTCCGAGAACGTGAAATGGGGTATCCACAAGCGTTTCAAGAACGGTGAGATCGGTGCGGCAAACAAGCATATCCTCGGTTACCAATACGATGACGAGCAGAAAAAATACGTCATCATTCCAGAAGAAGCCGAGGCGGTCAGATGGATGTTTCAGATGTACATTGACGGCGTCACCCTGCGGGACATTGCGGACAGCATGAACAAGGCGGGAATCCGAACTACGCTGGGCAATGACTTTCAGGAAGCCTCGGTGCGGCAGCTGATTTTCAACGAGGTCTACGCCGGAGATATCCGCAGACAAAAGTGTTACATCGAAGATCCCATCACCAAGAAGAAAGTACCGAATCGCGGAGAGCTGCCGCAGTATTACATGGCTGACAGCCACGAAGCGATCATAGACCGCGACACCTACGCAAAGGTTAAGGCAGAGATGGAGCGGCGGGCTTCGCTCGTGAATCCGACATACTGCTTTACGGGAAAGTTCAAATGTGCTGTATGCGGAGCGAACTTCACGAGAAAGAAAGGCAGAGTCAGGGGCAAGGAATATGTGGATTGGATCTGCCGCAGCAAGAAAGAGCCTGGGGTCACCTGCAAGAGCCACAATTATCCTGAACATAAGCTGATGGAGATTTGCGCGGAGCTGATGGGAACGGACGGGTTCGATGAAGAAGCGTTTGAGAGAAATGTTAAGCAGATCACCTCGCTTGCGGACGGCAGTATTGAGATGCAGTTCTACGGCGGCGGGGTCAGACGGTGGCAGATGCCGCCAAAGCCTGTGAAACCGAAAAAATCAAAGCCGGAGAGCAAGCGACCGCGACATCTTTTCGACGGGAAAATCTTCTGCGGCAAGTGTGGCAGACGGTTTGGCAGAGCCATGAGCGATACAACGGACGGCGGTCACCTTTACTGGTACTGCCGAGCAAAGAGCAATCACGGAATCACCTGCGACAGTGTCAACTATCCCGATGCGGAGATCAGGGACATCTTCTGCCGGGTCATGGGGAAGAAAACCTTTGACGAGGATTACTTCACAAAGACGGTCGACCACATGGTGGTTCAAGCCTCCGGGAGCATTGAATTCCATCTGAAGGACGGTACGGTCAGGAGATACGAGACGCTCAAACTGCGTAGCAACAGGCACGAGACCACATCCACGGATGAGTTTACCGGGATGATTCGGTGCGCTTGCTGCGGAAACCTGTATCACAGATACTGCGGATACGGAAAGTATGTTTACTGGCGTTGCTCCGGCAAGCACAAGGTCAGGACGGAATGCAACGGGCAGGACATGGCGGATTTCAATATCCGCAAGGTTTCCGCCTACATCCTCGGCATGGAGGACTTTGACGGGGAAGCATTCATGGAGCAGATCGACCATATCACAGCATTGGAAGACGGAAGTCTGGAATACATTTTTAAAGACGGGAGGGCAAGAAAGTGGCAAAGAACGTAATTACGATACCCGCCACCATCAGCAAGTTCACAGCCTCTCCCCTCGGCAGCAGGAAAAAGCGGAAGGTTGCCGCCTATGCCCGCGTTTCAACGGACAGGGATGAACAGCTGACGAGCTATGAGGCGCAGGTGGACTACTACACGAATTACATCAAAGGGCGCGAGGATTGGGAGTTTGTCGCAGTGTACGCTGACGAAGGCATAACAGGCTGCAATACGACACATAGAGACGGTTTCAATTCTATGGTCGAGGATGCCCTGGCGGGAAGAATCGATCTCATTGTGACCAAGAGCGTGAGTAGGTTCGCAAGGAACACGGTAGACAGCCTTACGACCATCCGAAAGCTGAAGGAGAACGGTACGGAGTGCTATTTTGAAAAAGAGAACATCTGGACATTTGACGGCAAGGGCGAATTGCTCCTGACCATCATGTCGAGCCTTGCGCAGGAAGAAAGCCGCTCCATTTCGGAGAACTGCACCTGGGGGCAGAGAAAGAGATTTCAAGACGGAAAGGTCACGGTGCCGTTCAAGCGTTTCCTCGGATATGACCGTGGCGAGGACGGCAACCTTGTGGTGAACGAGGAACAGGCCGTGATCGTCCGCAGGATCTATGGGCTGTTCCTGCAGGGGAAAACGCCGTATGCGATAGCGAGGCAGCTCACCGAGGAGGGCATCCCGACACCGGGCGGCAAAAAGAACTGGGGAAAGAAAACGGTCGAGAGCATTCTTACCAACGAAAAGTACAAAGGCGATGCCCTGCTACAGAAGGTCTACACCACGGACTTCCTGACAAAGAAAAAGAAGAAGAACGAGGGCGAGGTGCCACAGTACTATGTGGAGGGTAACCACGAGGCAATCATCCCACCCGCACAGTTTGACAGGGTGCAGAAGGAGATGCAGAGACGCTTCGGTGATACGGACCGGCACGGCTGCGTGAGCATTTTCTCCAGCAAAATCCGATGCGGAGACTGCGGCGGCTTTTACGGCTCGAAGGTGTGGCACTCCAACGACAAGTACAGAAAGGTCATATGGCGGTGCAATCACAAGTACGATGACGGAAAGAACTGCTCCACGCCTCATTTGGACGAGGACACCATCAAGGCATTGTACCTCAAAGCCCTGCGTATTCTCGGAAAGGAACGGGAAGAGATCATCGCCACCTTTGATGCCATCAAAGATGAGATGTACAGCACCACAGAACTGGAAGCGGAACAGGCGGCCTTGCAACAGGAAGTCATGGTGGTGACGGAACTGGTCGAGCAGTGCATCAGCGAGAACGCCCATGTTGCACAGAATCAGAAGGATTACCAAAAGAAGTACGATGCCCTTTCCGACCGCTACGACAGGACAAAGGAACGGCTGGATAAGGTCAGCGGCAGGATCATGGAGCGTCAGGCAAAGCGTGAAATGATTGAGGCGTTCCTTCATGATCTGGCCGAGATGGATGAGGATGTGCAGGAATTCACGGACGACCTCTGGTTTAACCTGCTCGACCATGTGATGGTTTTCTCAAAGAAGGATGTGCGGTTCACATTCAAGAACGGGACGGAGATCAGTGTGAAATAAAAGAAGCGGAATACGGCCGGACACCTTGCGGATTGCGGGATGTCCGGCTTTCTCTATGCAAAATTAAAATGTACGGCAACAGCGCAGCGAGGCAAAATTAAAAAGTGTAGCAAAATCAAAAAGTGTAGGGGCAAAATTATAAGGTTCAAGGCAAAATCAAAAGGTATAGGGGCAAAATGTAATTGTATCGCTTTGGGATACTACTTAGATGACGGTATCTCCGGTACCAATACCAAGAAGCGTGATGAATTCAATCGCATGATCGACGAGGCTATGGCCGGAAATATCGACATGATCATCACCAAGTCCATCAGCCGATTTGCCCGAAACACTCTCGACTGCCTACAATACATCCGACAGCTGAAAGACAAAAATATCCCGGTTTATTTTGAGAAGGAGTCTATCAATACACTCGACGCTAAGGGCGAGGTTCTGATCACAATCATGGCAAGCCTTGCTCAACAGGAAAGCCAGTCAATGTCGCAGAACATCAAACTGGGACTGCAATACCGTTACCAGCAGGGCAAAGTGCAGGTAAATCACAATCGTTTCCTTGGCTATACCAAAGACGAAAATGGCAACCTTATCATTGAACCGAAACAGGCTGAAATCGTAAGGCGTATCTACCGTGAGTACCTTGAAGGCTCCAGCATGGATAAAATTGCTGACGGACTTGAAGCAGACGGTATCCTCACCGGCTCCGGCAATTCAAAATGGCACACCAGTTCCATCAACAAGATTCTCCGCAACGAAAAATACATTGGTGACGCGCTGCTTCAGAAAACCTATACCACGGACTTCCTAACAAAGAAACGGATTAAAAACAACGGCATCGTTCCTCAATACTATGTCGAAGACGACCATGAAGCAATCATTCCGAAAGACATCTTCATGCAGGTGCAGGCCGAGCTTGTCCGCAGACGGGTGGTGCATGTCAGCCCGACCGGTAAAAAGCGCAGCTTCTCATGCAATCACTGCTTTGCACATATGAGCTCGTCACAATATTCTCGCTTTTTACCTTTCGGGGAAAAGCCGACTGAACTCTTTCATTTTTTCATTCATTTCGTGCAGTTCGTTTATTGTCATTGACTGTGAAATATATATTTCCTTCCACTCACCATCAGACATATCATAAATAAAACGGATTTGTACGGCGCATATTTCTCCTGCCATTGTAAATGCGAATTTCAGATTTGGTTCTATAAAATCCGTAATCAGACCTGTTTCTTTTCCACTGATAATATCATCAATATCCTCTGTAAGCGAGAGGAGTTCACAAGCAAGCAGGCAGTTGTCTTTATATGTATATGTATTCCCGCTTTCGGAATAAACCACTTTTACAGTAAGCCAGTTTGCGTCAAATGATTTACCTTTATCAGATAATTCATTCGGAGTATAGTCAAACTCGTATTTAATTACAGAGAAATCCATACACTTTCCGCTTTCGGTAAAAATAATGCCCATGCATCTTCCCTCCTTGTCGTCAGCGTCACATGCTAATAAAAACATCTTCAAGTCAATATGATCAGAGAATTTGATACTTTTCGTAAAGCTCGGAAATCAATTAATCGCAAACACACTTTGCTTTTTGAGCCAACATTAGTTTTTGTTCCTCCGTTCACGGAGATGGATCTTGTGGACTTTCACAGTTTAATGACGACCGATAATCCTTACATAGTTCTTGCATTTTTAAGTCCGGTTCTTTAGAAATTCCAATCTCTCTTCATGTTCAACTATGCAACCATACTTGTCAAATGCCTCGGTATCTCCATTCCATATACAACTAAAATCGTTTGCATAATCATATGTCCAGAGCTATTTATCTTTATTCCTTGACATCAACACCACGCACTCAACGTGTCTTGTAAACGGAAACATATCAAACGGCTGAATGCTCTCGATATTGAAGTATTTTGATAAAGTCCTCAGATCTCTCGCCAGTGTTGCCGGGTTGCAGGATATATACACTATGCGCTCCGGCTTTATTGCCGTAAGCGCACGCAGAAATTGCCTGTCTGCGCCGGCACGGGCGGGATCCATGAATACTGCGTCAAAATGAGCGCCTTTTTTTGCTCGTTCCCGGAGATATTCTCCGGCGTCGCCCCGATTGAACGAAACGTTTCTTGTGATTCCGTTCAGCCTGCAGTTCTGCACTGCGTCGCGGACTGCGGCGGAGTTGTATTCTATGCCCTGAACGCTTTTAACGAAGTCGGAGGCGATTATCCCGATCGTTCCCGTTCCGCTGTAAGCGTCAAGTATCACGTCGTTTTCGGTAAGCCGTGCTGCGTTTATTGCATAGGAATACAGACGCTCCGCCTGCACGGGGTTTACCTGATAGAAGGACTGCGGCGATATCCGAAAGCGCTTTCCGTTTATCTCGTCTATGATGAAGCCCTCGCCGTAAAGTACCTCTGCATGGTCGCCGAGCGTAAGGAAGTCGGGACTGCGGTTGACGGAGAATGTCACTGTTTTTATTGCGGGAAATCTTTTCACCAGCGCAGAGGTAAAATCCCTTTTCTTCGGGAACATTGACGCTGCGCCGACAATGTTTACGAGAATTTCTCCCGTGTTTTTCCCGATACGCACCAGAATATGCTTTACAAAGCCCCGGTCTGTGCCGGGATTCCACGGCTGTATCTTGAACGAGCGCATGAGTTCGCGCACGCCCGTAATTATCTCGTCCGCTCTCGGGTCGTTTACCATACAGCGGTCTATGCCGACAATGCCGCTGCGCGAGGACTGATACACGCCGGAAATTATCCTTCCGCTTCGGTCGCTGCGGTAAACCGCCTGAACCTTGCAGCGATATCCTGTCGGGTTCTGCATAGGGATAATGGGGGAGATATCGCAGAATTCCCCCAGCAGCCCGGTCACGTCCTTCATTTTCCATTGAAGCTGCTGTTCGTAGCTCATGTTTGAAAGTTGACAGCCGTTGCATTTCTTTGCAACGGGGCATTTAGTCGTATTCATATCCTGCACCGGCTTTCTTTTCCTTTTTATAATATTGTATCACATATTTACGAATTTGTAAATACACAAAATAAACCCCCGGAGCGTCCGGGGGTGCGATATGCATAATTTCAGTCTTTCGAGAGCAGCTCATCTATTGATACATTAAATATTTTCGCAAGCGTAACGATCTCAATGTCTGTTACGAAACGCTGACCGGATTCAATGCGCTGCACGGCATTTTTGTCAATGTCAAGGTCTATCACCTGAAGTCTGTCTGCAAGTTCGCGCTGGGATATTTTCAGCGCTTTTCGGTATTTGGCGACTTTTATGCCGCAGATATTATTTCTGCCGTCTTTTGTTCTGTTGTTAAACATGGGTACTCCTTTTCAGTACAGTTATGTGATTATGGCGATTGATTGTTATCTCCCTGATTTTATTATAAGATATAACAGCTGTATAGGTGACATGAAATAAACATCAAACACACAATATTTTCAATACGCTTACATAAAATGGCAAATAGTATGGCGCTAAGGTATGAAATCGTGATTCTTGAGCAGAATGCGGATCGGTAACAGTTTGTGTATAATTATTGGAAATATTCACGGCGCAAAGAATTATATGTTGACATGCATAACAAAATATGATAAAATAGACGCATAGATTTTATTTTATATCTGTCCTCGCATATTATATCCGGGTATGATATAGTTATAATAAATACGGTGTTATCCGAGGAGGCTGCCTTTGAAGATAAAATGGAATAAAAAGTATACGACCGTTGCGGTCTATGCTCTCATAGTAATTGCACTGGCGGTTTTGTTTGTCGTTTTTGTGTTCCGCTTTGATTCCTTTTCAAAGGGATTTTCGTGGATCGGGACGGTGGCTGCGCCGATAATCTGCGGCTTTGTCATCGCATATGTCATGAATCCACTGGTGATGTGGATAGAGCGTGTGTTTTTCCGAAAGCTTGTGAACGATCCGCCGCCGGAGAAAAATATTGTCATGCAGAAGCTTGCAGAAACGAGGGCGGGCGATAACCCCGTCGTTAAGGCGCTTGAAAACCGCACAGTCCCCATGGAGAAAAAGCGGCGGCGCCGCAGAACCGCTGCAAGGGCGCTGTCGATTACGATATCCTATATTCTGGTGTTTGCTGTGCTGGCGGGAATCTGCATAGCCGTTGTGCCGAGCGTTGCCAAGAGCCTTGTGGATTTGGCTGACCAGATGCCGGGATATATTAAGAAGCTGGACTCCTTTCTGGAGGATTTCTTTGCAAATAACGAGGAGATAGCCGGGCTTATCTCCGACAGCTTTGTTGAGATAGGTTCGCTTTTGCAGAAGCTGTCGCAGATGCTGCAGCCCATGGCTGGTGATATCGCAAGCGGTGTGCTGAGCTTTGCGACAAGCGTGCTGAATGCCCTCAAGAATGTTATTATAGGGCTTATTATCGCCATTTATCTGCTGTTCAGCAAGGAACGGCTTTTGGCGCAGCTCAAGAAAATCATCTTCGCATTCTTCAGGAACAGCACCTGCCAGCGCATTTTTTATGTGGCAGGGAAAAGTAACGGGATCTTCAAGAACTATATCATATCCAACCTGATAGATTCGCTGATAATTTTTGCGGCAATGTCTGTCGGAATGCTGCTTATGGGTATGCCGTATCCGCTGCTTCTGGCGGTTGTGTGCGGCGTAACCAACCTGATACCGTTCTTCGGGCCGTTTATCGGCGCAATTCCCTGCGGAATACTGATACTGCTGGTGAACCCGGTGAAGGTCATCTGGTTCGGGCTGTTTGTGCTTGTGCTTCAGCAGCTGGACGGCAACATCATCAAACCGCACCTTTTCGGCGAGTCTATGGGACTTCCGGCTATCTGGGTACTGGTGGCGATAACGGTGGGCGGAAATCTTTTCGGCGTTGTGGGAATGCTGCTGGGCGTTCCGGTATTTGCCGTGCTTTATATGCTGTTTGCGGAGTTTGTCACCGGAAAGCTCAGGAAGAAGAACATGCCGGAAAAGACGGGAGATTACGCCGGGGACACCTCGCTGTTCCTTGACGGCTACGAAGCCGAGTCCGAAAACGAGTGCAGCATAAGCGCAGAGGAGGAAGAGCCTGTCCCGGAGAAAACAGCACCGCCACAGCCGTCTGTGAATGTCAGAAATACTGCGGCACGCAATAAGCGCCGTACAAGAGCAAGAAAAAAATAACAATCCTCAGCTTCGGCTTCATCATGCGCACCGAAGCTGATTTTTTTCCAAGAAACCCGAATTATGCTATTGAAGTTTTACCAAGAATATGCTATAATGTATAAAGGGCTATTCTGTCCCGGCAGACAGATATAAGACATACTGCCGAAATTAATGTGGATCAACAGGAGAAGGCGGTGATTTAATGCCATTTGACGAGAATTATGAAGAGAAGATAAACAATGCGCGGGAGGAGTACCGCCGCAGCGACAGCGAAATGCGCAGAAACGCCCCAAGTGCGGATACGGCGGAAAAGGCTGCGCCCGAAAAAGAACCCGAGGTCAAGGTCACCAGCGAAAAAAAGGAAGCGGTGGACGGGTTTGTCGAAATCAACTTTGACCCTGAGGGCAACTCGGCAAACATGGTGCTTCACAAGGCATTCAACGGCGGCAAACCGGTCACGGTGCAGGCCGTGATGTCCGAGCTTGCCAAAAAGGGCATAACCACGGGCATTGACGAGATTGACATAAAGGACATGGTGGCGGGTTCGATATATGACACGCCTGTATGCATTGCCCGCGCAATTTCGCCCAAACGGGGGACTAACGGCTCTGTCAGCTATCGGTTCGAGAAGCAGCGAGTTCCGAAGCCGAAATATGACGAGTTCGGCAATGCGGATTTCCGTGAGCTGGATCTTATCGTTCCTGTAAAAAAGGGCGAAGTGATAGCCGACATAACCCAACCCACACCGGGAGAGCCGGGTATCAACATCTTCGGCAGGGCGATAAAGGCGGAACCGGGTACTATGCCAAATATCACCGTCGGAAAGAACACGCTGATGACCGCTGACGGAAAGAGCATTGTCGCAGCGTGCAACGGTCATCTCCTTTACGGCGTAGGCTGCTTCAATGTCGAGGACACTGTGACGGTCAATACCGATCTTGACATTTCTGTCGGGAATATTTCCTTTTCGGGAGATGTGGTTGTCAAGGGCAACGTGCTGGAGGGCTTTTCCATCAAGGCGGGGCGCAACATACGCATTGAGGGAACGGTGTTCAGCGCATCTCTCTCCGCGGGAGGGAACATTGCGATAAACGGCGGTGCTATCAACTCCACTGTCGAGTGCGACGGCGACGCCGCCATAGGCTTCTGCGAGAACAGCACCATAAAAACAAAGGGTAATCTGGAGTCGGCGCAGTTCGCTTTCTGCAATATTTTTACATACGGCGAGCTTATCGCAAAGGGTCGCACAGGCGTGATAGTCGGCGGCAATATCACCAGCATGAAGAACGTCACCGCCGGGATTATCGGCTCTGAGAAATACACCGCCACCGAAATAAACATCGGCGACGGTTCTGTCACCTGTGCGAGAAAGCGAGAGGCGGAAACCGAGCTTAAAGCTGCGAAAACGGCTCATATACAGGCGGCAAAGAACGTGGAATATCTCAAGCACAGAAGCAAGAGCCAGGGCGGAAAGCTGACAGACGTACAGAGCAGACAGATGAAAACCGAAACCCAGAACAAGGTCTTTTATTCCGTCCGCTGCAAGGAGCTTCAGGAGCTGATAAGGCAGCTTGAAGC
Organism: uncultured Ruminococcus sp.; assembly: GCA_964425035.1. Taxonomy (GTDB): domain Bacteria; phylum Bacillota; class Clostridia; order Oscillospirales; family Ruminococcaceae; genus CAG-115. The sequence goes on along the minus strand of CAYRLM010000006.1, from coordinate 11,776 downwards.
CGACCTCAGACACCGCGACGACCTGTGTGCAATGGTGAGCGGCACTATATATCCGGGCAGCCGCTTCTGTATAAACTACCTTTCTCTTGATGTCACCGAGGTGAGCTCACGCTCAAAGGTCTGCATTATTGACGACACGATGCAGATAATTCCCCTTTAAGCGTATTACATAAAAACCAATGAGGACTGAAAAATGATTGACAAAAATCATATCCGTACATGGAGCGGCGTTTTCTTTTCCCCCTCGGAGCCTCACCGAGAGGATATTCGCCCGGAGGACATAGCGCATGCGCTTTCACTGCTGTGCCGTGCGAACGGACATTTTCGCTGCTTTTATTCGGTGGCGCAGCACTGTCTTGCCTGTGAAGCGGAGGCGGCAGCCGCCGGCTGTTCGCGGGAAACACGGCTTGCGTGTCTGCTGCACGACGCAAGCGAGGCGTACATTTCCGACATAACACGCCCGGTTAAGCACGGCCTGCATGAATATCTTGTGATAGAAAAGCGGCTTCAGGACACCATATACAGGCGCTTCGGGCTTGACCCCGACGATGCATCGGTGATGTCCGAGGTAAGCCGCATAGATGATACCATGCTTTACCACGAGTTCCTTGCGCTTGGCGGCTTTGCGCTGTTTGACGAAGCCCCGCCGAAGCTTTCCGACCCGGCGTTTGAATTTTTGCCGTTTGAGCAGGTGGAGCGGCAGTACCTTGATACACTTAGCGAATTATACAACACGGAGAATATTACATGACATCTATAAATAGGCTTTTCAACGATAACTGGCAGTTCTGCCTTTGCGAACCCGGCACTGCGCTTTCCGAGTTGGAGGGTAAGCGCTGGTATAATGTCGAGCTTCCGCACGACTGGCTCATAGGCAACACCGCCGAGCTTTACAAGACGGGCGAGGGCTGGTACAGGAGAAGCCTTGAGTGCAATGCCGAAATGCTTTCGGGGCGTGTGCTGCTGAATTTCGACGGGGTGTATTTCAATTCCACCGTATTTGTAAACGGCAGGGAAGCCGGAAGCTGGACATACGGCTACTCCGCATTCGAGTATGATATCACGGAGCTGCTGCGAGAGGGCGGCAACGAAATTATGGTAAGGGTGCTTCATGAAGCGCCGAATACAAGGTGGTATTCGGGTGCGGGAATTTTCCGCGATGTAACCCTAAAGCTTCGTCCGCAGACATATATCCGCACCAACGGCGTGTATATTCACTCGGATATGCAGCCTGACGGAAGCTGGAAAACCGAGGCGGAAATCGACGTTGTGGGCGCAGCGGCGGATATCCGCATGGTTCTGGAGGTTTTTGACCCTCTGGGACAGCATGCCGCTGGATACGGCATTGAAGCGCATTTTGACGGAGATGAGGAGAAATTCACCGCAAGCTTTGTCAGCAACGATCCCGAGCTGTGGGATATCGACGAGCCTGCGCTTTACACGCTGAGGGTCAGCCTTTACGGCGGCGGCGAGCTGCTTGATCGTGCGGACGAGTGCTTCGGGTATCGCAGTGCGGAGTTCAGCCCGGAAAAGGGCTTTCTTCTCAACGGCAGAAGTCTGAAGCTTCACGGCGTGTGTATGCACCATGATCTCGGCGCTCTCGGCTCTGCGATGAACACCGCAGCGCTGGCAAGACAGCTTCGCATAATGAAGGAAATGGGCGCCAACGCCGTCAGAACCTCCCACAACATGCCTGCAAGACAGCTGGTGCAGCTATGCGACGAAATAGGGCTGCTTGTGGACAGCGAAGCCTTTGATATGTGGGAAAAGCCCAAGACCGAAAAGGACAATCACCGCTTCTTCACCGAACACGCCGAGCGTGATGTGAGAAGCTGGATAGAGCGTGACCGCAATCACCCCTGTGTAATAATGTGGAGCATAGGCAACGAGATAAACGACACTATCGACCCCCACGGGCTTGAAATAACCAAGCGGCTGCATTCCTATGTGCTGAAATACGACCCTAAGGGCAATGCGGCGGCGACTATCGGCTCAAACTACATGGGCGACATGAACGCACAGCGCTGTTCCGATGAGTTGAAGCTTGCCGGTTATAATTATACCGAGTACCTCTACGACGAGCATCACAGCAAGTACCCGGACTGGTTCATCTATGGCAGCGAAACGGCTTCGGCAGTGCGCTCGCGGGGAATTTACCGCTTCCCGGCGGACGTCCCGTCGCTGACCGGGGCAGACTGCCAATGCTCTTCGCTGGATAACAGCGTTGTCGGCTGGGGTTCATCGGCAATGAAGTCGTGGCGGCTGGATCGTGACTGCAAATTCTGCGGCGGTCAGTTCATTTGGACAGGCTTCGACTATATCGGTGAGCCTACGCCTTACAGCACCAAAAACAGCTACTTTGGCATAGTTGACACCGCCGGATTTCCCAAGGACGTTTATTATTTCTATCAGAGCGTGTGGCTTACGCCGGAGCAGAAGAATGTGCTGCACATTGTTCCGTGCTATTGGGACTTTATGCCCGGCGAGCCGATAGATGTTCTGATTTACAGCAATGCGCAGCGTGTGGAGCTGTCCCTTAACGGCAGAGTTATCGGCAGTCGAGAGATGAAGCTCGACTGTGATAACGAGATGAGGGCGCATTTTGAAGTGCCGTTCGAGCCGGGAGTTCTCAGCGCAAGAGGCTTCGGCGCAGACGGAAGCGTTGTTTGCGAACAGTCGCTCACCACCCCCGGTGACCCTGCCGCAGTGGTGCTTAGCTCTGACCGTGACCGTATCATGGCGGACGGCAGGGACATTGCGTTTGTGGAAATTTCAACCGTTGATGCAAACGGCGTGGAGGTAGGCAATGCCAGAAACCGTATTCGTGTTGAGGTGAGCGGCGCAGGCAGACTGGTGGGACTTGACAACGGCGACTCCACCGATTACGACAGCTATAAGGGCGATAACCGCAGACTGTTTTCGGGAAAGCTGCTCGCTATGGTGGAGAGCACGCTTGAACCGGGAGAGATAATTGTCCGTGCGTATTCCGAGGGGCTGACTGCGGCGGAGCTGAGGCTTACCGCCGAGGACTGCGGCAAGCCCGAAGGCGTGAGCGTTGCTGCGGAAAACGTATTCCCGGCGGCGGTAAATCCGTACACAAGCGAGATACCTGTCCGTAAGATTATCCCGATAACGGAATACACAAGCCTTAACCCGGAACGCCCGACCTGCGAGGTTCGTGTGAAGCTTCTCCCGGAGAACTGCACATATAACGACATTGAGTGGAGCATAGTCCGCAGGAACGGCACCGAGAGCAATCTTGCCGCTGTCGAGTGGGACGGCGAAAGAGCGCTTGTGACCGCAAGGGGCGACGGCGATTTTTGCGTGAGAGCCATGGTCTATAACGGCTGCGAATACCCTCAGGTAATCTCATATATCCCGTTTGAAGCAAGCGGGCTCGGCGCAGCGTTCAGGGACGCATACAGCTTTATCAGCGCAAGCACGCTGGATTGCTCCGATGTTCCCGTAAATATTATTGAGGACGGCGCAATATCGGGCTTTGACGGCAGGACTGTCATGACTTACAGGAACATTGACCTCGGAAAGACCGGCGCCGACTATATAACGCTGAGCGTCGGCGCATGCTTTGACGCCCCTGTTGAGATATGGGACGGAACGCCCGAGGACGGTGAACTGCTTTTCGGTACGAACTTCGCAAACAACGGACACTGGTGCGGTTTTGCGGGGCAGGATTTGCCGCTGGCGAAGCGGCTCACGGGGGTTCATGACATCAGCGTTGTGATAAGTGACCGAATAATATTCGGCGGTATCTGTTTCGTTCCCGTGCAGCGTGCGTTTGACGCCAACTGGACAGGCGAAGCGGACAGTGTTTACGGCGATGATTACAAGATTACCGGCAGGAGCGTTACGGATATCGGCAACAATGTAATCATCAACTATAACGCTCTTGATTTCGGCGAGAGCGGCGCAGACGCACTTATTATCAGCGGCAGCACCGACAACCCGATGAACCAGATACAGCTGCGGTATACTCCCGAGGGCGGCTCGCAGAAAACAGTGCTGCTCGAGTTCACGCAAGACGGCGGACGAGAACAGAATTTTACCGTTCCGAAAATTACGGGAGTGAATGACATAAGCTTTGTGTTTATGCCGGGTTCAAAATTCGATTTTGACTGGTTTAGATTTGTATAATTGCAAAATATTCCCGGACGACGGTTCGGGAATATTTTATTGTAACCAAATTGTAAGAATATTGTAACCGAAATGCTATTGAATTTTGGCGTGTATTTGCTGTATAATACACTTAAGAAAGGACGGTGCTTTGATGAAAAACAATATTATCCTTATTCTGATAGTAACTGTAATCAGCATTGCTGTTATTATAATAAGTATAGCGGTGAGCGTTGGGGGACATTCAGACGACCGCAGCTTATCCGAAAGCACGACCTCTGCGGCAGCTTTAGCCAAGACCACCGTCCCGGCAGACCTTGATGAGATCACCTCCGAACCCTCTGAGGAAACCCCGCAGCCCGATATCTCCGCGCAAACGCAGGAAGAGCCTGACGCAGCCGTGCTCGCTGCGGAGGATATTATCGCACTTGCACGTTCGCTTGAGGGAACAGAGTTCGCCGACGGGGGAGAAGCGCCGTCGACCGGCTTCGACAACAGCGGTTTTATTTATTATGTGCTTCGTGAGAACGGTTATATAACCTGTCCGAGAGGCGTTTCGGGACAGTCGTCTATGGGTACCACCAAGACCTATGATCGGCTTTCTCCCGGCGATCTGGTGTTTTTCTCCGAGGACGGCGCAGCTGCGGAATTCGGCGGCATATATGTCGGAAACGGTGTGATGATAGCCTGCCTTATGCCCGGAACTCAGGTCAGAGAGGTGGACATTACTTCCGAATATTATTTAAGTCACTTTTACTGCGGCGTAGGCATAATTTAACCGCACGGTTATAATAGCTTCAAGGGCTGTTTTTGCAGCCCTTTGACAATATTATGCTGTTTTTTGGGTAAAAAATATCCGAAAAATATATGAATAACCACTTGAAAACGTTTACAAACTATGCTATAATAATTTCATAAACAGGGAAGTGCTGTGCGTTATCGAATCAACGTGCGGCAAGCGCCGACAAAACCGAAAGGAACTACCACCAATGGAACAGAAAATCTATTCGCTTGAAATGCGCCCGGCTAAGTGCGCCGTTGATCTCGGCGACGGAAGCGAGCGTGGAGAGTACGTTGATCAGGACTATATCCTGCATAAAATGGGCAGACCCCATCGCGCAGTCAGCCTGATGTATTGCTATTATCCTCTGGACAAGACATGGCCGGCTCGTGCAAGAGATGCTTTTGCCGATCAGGAGGTAAGCTTCCAGTGGGATTACCCCTATGACGATTATTTCACCTATAAGGGCGGTATCGGCGGCAATACCGACGGCGAGCCGTTCACCTTCATGAAAGACGTGCGCAGGCATGGTCAGGACGTTATCCTCACCCTCACAATCGACCCTAACCTCACCGACGAATATCTCGTAAAAATAGCGCAGGAGCTTCGCACCTACGGCAGAATGCAGCTGCGCATAAATCACGAGGCGACGGGAAACTGGTTCAGCTTCACAAAGCGTGCCACATATCAGCAGATTGCGGATTTCTATGTTCGTTTCCACAATATCATCAAGAGGGAAGCTCCGAATGTTTCCACGATACTGTGCATAGGCGGCGTCGAGCACCCCGAAAAGGGCGGCGAAATCGAGATGGAGAAGGAGTTTGCGGACGCAGTTCGCGCGACGGATATCTGGTCTGTTGACAAGTACATGAGCCTTCACTGGGGCTGGCCTTATGACGTTGCAGATGTCGGCGGCACAAGCTTTTCCAGAAGCAAGGTAGCTGACACCTATAACCTTACAAAGCTCTCCCAGAAGCGTTACAAGGAGCTTTGCGGCGGCGTCAGCAAGCCCATGGTCATGAGCGAGTTCAACGCGGACGGAGATGTCACAGGCCCGTATGACCAGGCGGCAATGATAAAGGAATTCTGCGATATGCTGAAAAACGACCCCGAACAGGGCTGGTTCAGCGGTTTTACATTCTATCAGTTCCGTGACCGCGGAAGGCTCGGACTGGAGATTGAGGATCCCAACAACCCGAATGTCGGCATTGAGCAGCCGGCTCTTCAAACGTACAAGGAGATAATCCACGACGAGTATTTCTATCCGCAGGTAGTTCAGGGCGATGAGGCGGCTCTTCCGGTGAAGCTCCGCTGGGGCGGCAGCGAGGACAGCACAGGTATTGCAATTCCGCTGCATTTTGACAAGAACCCGGTGTTCTGCGAAGCCACCTTTGACGAGCCGCTGAACCTGATGATGGAGCTTAACGGCAAGTGGTTCTACAAAAGTCCTGCGGCAAAGGTCATTGATTTCATGCCGGCATTCTTTGAGAAGCCGCTGGAGGGCGCAGCCGATATGACGCTCAAGATATTCGCACCGCCTGCTTCCGGCGAGAACGATCCCTCTCAGGGCGCAGATTGGCAGACGAATTACTACACCACGGTCAGCAAGCTGCCCGACATCAGAATTCGTTTTGCTCCCATTATCGAGGGCTGATTTTAGTTACAGGGACTGAAATATGTCCCTGTAATTTTTGCGGCAGCGTTCGGTAAAAAATTGATTTCCATTTAATAAACATTACGGCAGGTTGTGGCGGCGGTAATTTCCGCTTCTTTTTTGCGGAGGAATGCACAGAATAATTGCGTAGGCTGTTGACAGACATATCAAAAAAGCATAATGCTCCGCTTGGGTTTTCACACGATTTTCACAGAGATACTGTATACTTTAGCAATATGCGCCGGAAATATGCTTTCGGAGGGATACTATGACAGAATACAGAACCGACTTCGATGCGCTCCAAAAAGCGCTTTCGGCAAGACCGACGGAGCCTGACAGACTTGTTACCCCTGATCCCACGCCCAATACCCTGCGCCTGTGGGAATATCTCAAGAGCTGCTACGGAAAGAAATTCATTTCCGGTCAGCAGTATCTGTGGGAGGACGAAAAAGAGGATCTTGTCTACTGGAACGTCACCGGGAAGATACCTGCCATTCGCGGCTATGACTTTATGGGCATAAGCGGACTTGCACGGGGCTATGACCAGTTGGGCAGGGCGCTTGACTGGGCTCGCCGCACCGGAGGCATACTCACCATGTGCTGGCACTGGAACGCCCCTGACGATATGGAGGACATTGCGAAGCAATGCTCCTTTTACTACAAAACCACCCAATACGACCAAAAGACCGGCTTTGACATAATCAGAGCAATGCAGGAGGGAACTCCGGAGCATGATTTTGTAATATACGAGATAGACCTTGTGGCAAATGCTCTGAAAATGTTTGAGAAGGCGGACATTCCGGTACTTTGGCGGCCGCTGCACGAGGCGGCGGGGAACTGGTTCTGGTGGGGAAACCGCGCTGCGGCAGGAAAACAGGATCAGCCCAGCATTGACGCCTACAAAAAGCTGTGGTACACGATATTCGACAGGTTCATGAACCTGCACAGGCTGCGCAACCTGATATGGGTGTGGAACGGACAGGCTCCGTTCATGGCGGTACACCCCAACACCTACGACATCGCAGGAGAGGATATCTACGACGAGATACCGAACCACAGCTCACAGATAGAGCGCTTCAGGGCTGTCGGCAGCTACACCTGCGGCAAGCTGATAACGCTTTCGGAGTGCGGCAGCATTCCCGACCCGGACGAAATGATGAGGGACGGCGCATCATGGCTGTGGTGGCTGCCGTGGTGGGGGAGCTTCGTGTATGACACTGACGATAAGTGGCACGCCGTGCTTGACGAAAACGGTATGCCGCGGCCAAATCCGAAGTACATGGACGAGGCTTTTATGAAGCGTGTTTTTTCTGATCCGAGAGTGGTGACGCTGGAGGATCTGCCATGGTATGACAGGGACAAAAGACCGCTGCCCTATGCGCTTCATCAGCGGCTGTTAAAGAAGTAAAGATGGAAAGAAAGGAAACAACAGTATGAAAAAGTTTTTGGCAGTAATGGCTGCTCTCGCAGCTATGACCGCAGTCCTTACAGGCTGCTCGGGAAACAACACCGGTTCGGGTTCATCCTCCGGCACACAAAGCAGCACTGACGCCTCCGCTGCAGAGAGTACCGCCGAGAGCGCTCCCGAAGCGTCAGAGCGCACCGCGGAGGATCTCACAAACGCAGTGTTCCAGTGTATCGACTGGGTAAGCTCCGAGCAGATAACCGACGCCGAGATAGCTGAAACAATGCTTGGGCTTGATCTCAGCCTGCTTGACGATTATTCGATATTTATCCCGATGATGAGCGTTCACCTTGACGAGCTTATCGTGGTAAAGCCGAAGGCAGGCAGCGAGGAAGCGGTAGACGAGCAGCTGACAGCGCACTTCGACTATATCAAGGACGGCGCAGCGTTCTATCCCGAACAGGAGATCGCAGCCGCAGGCGCTGTCAAGGGTAAGACCGACGACGGCTTCTATTATATCATCGTAAATCAGATCGGCTCTCAGATAGCGGATGTGATGACCGGCTACCAGCCCGGCGACGAAGTACCGAAGCTGGAGCTTCCCGAGTCGGACGACAACGGTATTATCGTTGTGCCTACCGATGAGCTGGGCGAGCCGATTTACGGCTCTGACGCCGAAACCGTAACGGCTGAATAAAATATCATTATCTCCCACCGTTTTGGTGGGAGATTTTTTCTGGTATTATTTTTTTGCAAAATTTGAGCGTATTAATAACACCAGTCGGGGCTGTAAGCTCATATCTGACATAAATTCCGGGATAATCCCGCCAAAACAACATCGGCAGTGCAAAATTCGCCCTAAAATCTTATATCTGGTATTATAAAATAATCGTTTTCTGGCACTGGAATTATAACCAGAATTGCGGTAAAATAATAATGTAATTTGAAAGGCGAAAGCCGAAAGGAGTAATTAAACTATGGAACCTATTAAAACAGACGGAAAAAACAAGCTGCTGAAAATATGCATTGCCGCAATGTTTACTGCGCTGATATGCGTGGCAACAATGGTAATTCAGATACCCTCGCCGCTGAACGGATTTGTGAATTTCGGAGACTGCTTCATACTGGTTGCCGCATGGGTGCTTGGCCCGGTTTACGGCTTTGCCGCAGGCGGAATAGGCTCGGCGCTTGCCGACCTGTTCAGCGGTTATCTGCACTATGTTCCGGGTACTTTTGTGATAAAGGGACTTATTGCTGTCGCAGCCGCTCTCATCTGCCGTGCTCTTCTGGCAAAGCTCACAAAGCTTCCTACGGCGGCTTATGCGGTTAGTGCGCTTGTCGGAGAGATTATTATGGTAGGCGGTTACTATATATATGCTGCGCTGCTCCTCGGGAAGAGCTTCGCCGGAGCGCTCGCCAGCGTTCCCGGAAATCTCGTTCAGGGTGCGTTCGGTATCGTATGCGGCGTTATCATCATCAGGGTTATCGCCAAGACACATGTGCTGAACAAATTCAGTACCTATGCGGTGCAGTGATAAATTACAATATCACAATATCAAAACGTAGCGTCGGGTTTTCCCGGCGCTGTTCGTTTTTTTGCCGAAAAATACAATAAAGTACTTGACATTATATAGCAAACAGTTTATAATCATTTTGTGCAGCGAATATTTCTAAAAAATCGAAGTCAAAAATAACGGATTTATCTCGCGAACAGTTCAAATCGGAAAGGAATACACATGAAAAAACGCATTTTCACATTACTCATGACCGCAGTGCTGGCGGTCGGAATGTCAGGCTGCTCGGGTTCCGACGGCGCTTCCTCGGACAGCGGCTTAACGCAGGAGCAGCAGGACAGTGCGCAGACCGCCGAAGCAGCTTCCCCGACAGCAAAAAAGAACGCCAAGGTCACTGTTGAGGGAACAAGCTTCATGGTCAACGGCAGCGAGCTTTGGATAAACGGCGTAAATACCCCGTGGCAGAGCTGGAACGACTTCTGCGGATATATGGACGAAGCCGCATGGGAGGAAACCTTTGCGCTTTTGAAGCAGGATAACATCAATTGCACCCGTATCTGGGTGAATTGCAGCGGCACAGGGGTTGTCAACCTGACCGACGACGGAATGGTGTCCTATGTTGACGAGGATCACTGGTCAGATCTGGACAAGCTGTTTGCGCTGGCGGAGAAGTACGAGGTGTATGTAATGCCCACGCTGCTTTCCTTCGACCACTTCAAGGATAACAACACCGGGAAGAAGAAATGGCGCAATTTGGTGACATCAACCGAAGGCTGCGACGACTACGCCGAAAAATACTGCGCAGAATTCGCAAGGCGCTATAAGGACTGCGACTGGATATTGGGCGTTGACCTGATGAACGAGCCTGACTGGGTATATGAAAACGAGGAATGCGGACAGCTCCCGTGGGAAAATCTGACCTATTTGTTCGCCAAGTGCGCACAGGCTATTCACGAAAACAGCGACCTGCTGGTGACGGTGGGATTGGGTATGCCGAAGTACAACTCTGACAAGTACAGCGGCAACATGATATCCGACGCGCGGCTTCAGGAGGCGTCTGGCAGCGATCAGTCCTACCTTGATTTTTACAGCCCTCATTATTACAGCTGGGAGCGTTCCTCTTTCGGGTTCCCGTTCACCTCAACGCCCGAGGAATACGGGCTGGGCACCGACAAACCATGCGTGATAGGGGAAACCTCCAATGACGACAATTCATACAAGATGACCTGTGAGGAGTTCTATCAGTCAGCCTATGAAAACGGCTGGAACGGCGTGATGGTCTGGATGGAGTACCGCACGGACGGCAGCAGCGGCTGTGACGAAAAGTGGTACAGATACGACCTGACAAAGGCGGCGACCAACGCCATGAACGAACTTATCCCCGAAAAAATACACCCGTGGAATAATTCGGAGCAAGACGAAGCAGCATAAAATCCGCCCCTGTGAGTAACAGCACAGGGGCGTTTGTTTGGAATGTGCGAATTGATTTGCGGCGTTGCCTTAATAATTGTCGGGCTTCTGCTGGAAGTATCCTTTGGCGTAGCCGCAGACAGGGCATTGTTCCGGCGGTTTTTTGCCAAAATGAAGATGTCCGCACCGGCGGCACTGCCACATGATTTCCTCGGTTTTTTCAAACACCTTCTGCATTTCAACGCTGTTGAGAAGCCGCAGGAAGCGTTCCTCATGGGCTTTTTCGACGGCGGCTACCAGACGGAATTTCTGCGCCGTTTCGGTGAAGCCCTCCTCCTCGGCGGTTTTGGCAAATTCCTCGTACATTTCCGCCCACTCGAAATGCTCGCCGGAGCGTGCGTTTTCAAGGTTCTGCGCCGTGTTCGACAGTCCGCCCAGCTCTTTGAACCAGATCAGGGCATGTGCCTTTTCGTTTTCGGCGGTTTCCCTGAAAATCGCTGCAAGCTGCTGAAAGCCTTCGTTCTCGGCTGTCCGGGCGAAATAGTCGTACTTGCTGCGAGCCTGTGTTTCCCCGGCAAACGCCGACATCAGATTGGCTTCTGTGCGTGTTCCTTTAATGTTCATGGTATTCTCCTTTGGTTTTTGAGTGTATTTTCCCCGGAAAATGCCGATATATTCTGCGCAAACGCAGATTGTTTTTCAATACACGGTAACGGAATTTCCTTTACGATTTATACGAAATGCACGCAAAAAACTTGTTTTGACCGCTTACTGTTTATTGAGAACACGATAAAGGCTTTCGAGGCGGCGGGTGTAACCACGCTTACAAAGCCTGTGCCAAAGCTCCATTAAGCCTAGTTTTGGGTTGCGCCGCCGCATAT